>JAUWMK010000246.1 GCA_030613185.1 Promethearchaeum sp. | reverse complement strand
AGCAGATAATCACTTTCTGCTAGTTTCATAATAATAACCAATACCTCATTTAATCTTTTAATCAATATATCAAGCGATAATTTTGTGCTGGAGTAGGAATAAGTAGGAAATTGCTTTTTGGGAAGGATTAATTCAATTTTTGGAACATCAATTCCCATTTCATGAATGTATGTAATTTTTATTTCTGGCTCTAAAGTTGCTTTAGTAAAATTTGCTATTCGATTGATTTTCCTTATACCGATTGTTTCATATGTCTTTTTAAGCAGTTTTATATCTTCCAAAAAATGATCACGCATCTCCAATCTTAAAGCAAAGTAATCCTTTGAGTATTCTCTTAACAATTTAAGTATTTGTACTCGCTTTAGATCAAGGAGATTTTCGCCCCTTAAAGAAAACTCTTTTTTCTGTTTCAATTGATCGAGTTCTGGCTTTGTGTTTTTTAAATTCTTAAATGACAACTATCTTTATCTCCTTTTCACGAAATACTTCTTTATATATTCCTTTTTTATTCTAATTAGTTCGCCAGCGCCAAGAGGGCTTAAAATATTCCAAGCGATATTTAATGTATCTTCAAATGAGCGTTCAGTTTCTCCTTGATTCGCAAAATACTCCTCAAAAAGAGATCCAAATTTTAAATATTTTTTATCGACAAGAGTAATGCTGTCAGAACCAATGATTGATTCAAGTTCTTTGATTTGCAGGAACTTATTATATGCTGCATAAAGTTGAGACGCAACATCACTATGATCTTCTCGAGTACTGCCTTCACCGATTGCATCTTTCATTAATCGTGATAATGATGCAAGGGGATAAATTGGAGGGAAAATTCCTCTTTGATGGTAGTCTCTTGAAAGCACAACCTGACCTTCGGTTATATAACCTGTTAAATCCGGGATTGGGTGCGAAATGTCATCATTTGGCATTGTAACAACTGGAATTTGAGTAATTGATCCCTTTCTTCCCCTAATACGGCCTGCTCGTTCATATATTGAAGCTAGATCACTATACATATATCCTGGAAACCCTTTTCTGGCAGGGATTTCACCTTTAATATTTGAAACTTCCCGTAATGCCTCTGCATAACTGGTCATATCACTTAAAACAATTAGCACATGCATATCATGTTTGTAAGCTAAAAATTCTGCAGTGGTTAAAGCGATTTTTGGGACAATTAACCGTTCAATAGTAGGATCGGAAGCTAAATTTATAAAGGATATCAACCTTGTTGTGCCTCGTTCTTCAAATTTTTGTTGAAAATATAATGCACTTTCTGCTAAAATTCCAATTCCGCAAAAAATTGTTACAAAAGGTTCATTAGAACGGACTTTTGCATTATTTACAATCTGAGCGATCAATTTATTATGCGGTAAGCCCTGT
Source organism: Promethearchaeum sp. (assembly GCA_030613185.1). Classification (GTDB taxonomy): domain Archaea; phylum Asgardarchaeota; class Lokiarchaeia; order Sigyniarchaeales; family Promethearchaeaceae; genus Promethearchaeum. The sequence continues at coordinate 5,761 of JAUWMK010000246.1, read as the reverse complement.
CCAGTAAAAATTGGAAGTTTTTGGCCCCGAATAAGAGTATTAAGTCCATCAAAAAGGGATATGCCCGTTTGAATAACATCTTTTGGATAGGCTCTCCTAGTAGGATTTATAGGTTCTCCATCAATTTTACGCATTTCTTCAGGCAATATTGGATCACCTCCATCTATCGGAATCCCCATTCCATTAAATCTACGACCAATCATTTCTCTGGAGACTCCTATTTCAAATGTTTCATCAAGAAAAGAAATTTCTGTTTCTGCTGTTCCAACACCAATGCCAAATGTTCCTTCAATGACTTGTATCACAACAATTTCGCGACTTACGCTTAACACTTGCCCTGTTCTTATACCATCTTCAGTTTTAATCCGAACCATACTTCCATTTTTTATATTGTGGTGTTTTATTGGTTTTAGATACAGCAAAGGATCCTTTACTGTTGTGAGATTTTTATATATTATCGACATTTTTTAGAGCAACTCCGCGTATTGCCTGTGAATCTGTAATAAATCACGGGAAAGCATTAAATCTAACAATTCCAATTCATCTAAATTATCATTATTTACGTCCAATCTTGCTCGTCTTATTGAATTTATTACTTCTAATTCTTTGAATCGAAAGAATGGAATATTTTTCTTAATTAAACTTAAACTTTCATTATAAAATTTTAAAAATAAGCCAATAAGCTTCATTGTTTTTTTAGGAGAAGAGTATCTATCGTTATCATTAAAACCATTTTGGATAAGAAAGCCTTCTTTGATTAAATCTGCAGTATATATAATCAATTGTTGTTCTGGGGGTAAATTTTCAGGTCCAATTAACTTAGCAATGCTTGATAATTCTCCTTCTCTGGATAGTATGTAATTTATTGCTTTTCGATATTCTTCCCATCCTTTATGGATATTTTCTTCCCAAAATTCTGCTAAATTATCATATAATGAATAGCTATTCGACCAATTAACCGATGGGTAATGTCTCGCATAAGCAAGGTTAGGATCCAAAGCCCAAAAAGCTTTTACAAATCGTTTTGTATTGGTAGTAACAGGCTCTGAAAAATCACCACCACCAGGAGAAACAGCACCGATAATTGTGATTGAACCAATTCTTTTTGGATTTCCGATTATTTCAATCAATCCTGCACGTTCGTAGAAATTAGCTAATCTAGTAGCTAAATATGCGGGATATCCTCCTTCTGTGGGCATTTCTTCAAGCCTGCCTGATAACTCTCTTAAAGCTTCTGCCCATCGACTCGTACTATCAGCGAGGAGTAATACATTCTTCCCCATATCTCGAAAATATTCTGCCATAGTTATTCCCGAAAAGATTGAAGCTTCACGTGCTGAAACTGGCATATTACTAGTATTAGCAATCATAATTGTTCGTTCCATTAAGGGGTGATTATTTTTTGGATCTACTAATTTAGGAAAACTGTTTAATAAATCAGCCATCTCGTTGCCACGTTCGCCACAACCTATGTATACAATCACAGCAGCGTCTGCTAATTTTGCCAAAGAATGTTGCAGATCTGTTTTCCCCGTACCAAAACCTCCTGGGACTGCTACAACTCCTCCTCTGGCCACAGGAAACAATAAATCAAACACACGAGTTCCGGTTATTAATGGTTGATCAGGCATCATTCGTTTATGATAAGGACGAGGGATGCGGATAGGCCATTTGGAAAGAATTTTTTGATTATAAATTTTATTTTTATTTTTAATACTACAAATTTTCTCAATAATATTGAAATTTCCTTCAGAAATACCTGTAATTGTGCCAGATATGCCTTGTGGGACCATTATTTCATGACGAAGTGCATATTCTTGTACATATCCTATAATATCTCCTTCTCTTACAACTTCACCATTTTTAACCGATGGGATAAATTTCCATTTCTTTTCCCGATCAAGTGCGTTAACTTTCATCCCACGCGATATAAAATCTCCTGTAATTTCTGCAATGTAATCCAAAGGACGTTGAATTCCATCATAAATTGAATTGAGCAATCCTGGACCTAATTCCATAGAAAGAGGATATTGAAGATTGGTTACAATTGCATTTAATTTAAGCCCTAAAGTTTCTTCATAACATTGAATTACTGCAATATTGTCTAATATTTTAATGATTTCCCCAATAATATTTAATTCTTCACTAACATTAACCATGTCTCCAATAGATTGATGGGAAAAACCAATCACTTTGATTACAGAACCATTGATTGAACTTATTTTACCCATAATTTTTTGATTTTCGTTTTCATTCAATATCTTTTACCTCTGGATGTTTTAATCGAAAAATTTCCATTGCATTTTTAACATTAACTTCAAAAATTGGAAAGATTTTCATAAATTCTATGGAGATTTCCTGTTTATGTTTTAATATAAGAGATTCAAAGGTGTAATCGATACAAAATGTGTTGTGTCTATCAATAATTTTAAAACCAAATAGAGTTTCGATTGGTTCATCACTTAATTTAATTATATCTCGTTTTTCGGGTAGTAATTTAAAAATTGAATTCTTCTTAAGATATTTGAGATTATTAGAATTTACATAGATACTTGATGCTTCATTAACTAATGGGAGCAATTCTATTAGTTTCTCTTTTAAAAATGAAAAATATTTCTCTGGTTCTTTTTTAATTATTTTCAATATTTCTTCTTTTAAAAGCATAATAAAATTATCAACGCATTCTGTTTTTTTCCGTGAGATTTTTTGATTTATTTCTGTAATTCGCTTACTCTCTTCAATGTTTAACTGAATTTGGGTCTTTTTAATTAATTTCTTTTCAATTTTAAGAAGATCTTTCTCAGTTTTCGCAATGGTTGTTTCTTTTATATATCTAATTGAAGCTTCTTTCCTTTTTTGAAGAAGTTCAATTTCCTTTTTTACAATTTTGGCCTTGTCATAGGCAACATCTTTAAAATCTTCACGTAATGACATTGTTATTTTCTCCAGTTTTTCTAAATTAATCCAATATATTTTTGAATAAATTGTTGAAAGTAATCGAACTCAAGGGGGTCTTTAATATCTGGAACCTCTATTATAATTGGGGTTTTTCTTGCTTTCAAAGTTTTAAAATAATCTTTAAATCGTATTAAAAATTTTTCACTCATTATTATTAAACCAATATCTTTATCTCTTAGTATTTCATTAAATTGTTCCTTAACTTCATCTTCATCATCTGTAGTTATTTGGATTCCTGTAATCCCTATTAAACCGAACATTAAATTCAAATGCTCGTCTCCAACTGAAACAATTTTCATTTTTTTTTCCCCATTTTTTCCTAAACCAGTAATCAAAAAGTAATGCCTAAAATTTCCAAACCTCTTTGGATTAATGATTTTGATTTAACTTTATAGATCATATCTATTTCACTTAAATTCATATGCTCTTGAGAAGAAAGCATCTCTAAATTTTTGTCCATTTCTTCAGTTAATTCGGTTTTATAAAAATTAATTTCTTTATATTTGTTTTCTAGAGCTTTTTTATATTTTAGTCCATATTTTTCTTTAGCTTCTTCTATCTCGGCCTTAATCTCTTCTTTTTCTTTATCAATCCTATATTTATAACGTTCTTCGATTGTTCTAACTTCTAAAAATATTTTTTTAGGATCATTAGAAAAAGTTCTATTCCGTAAATCATCACATTGCTCGGTGCTAATATCTTTACAAGATAATTCTTCATCAGTGAATTTCAAACAAATATCAGTTAACTTTATATTTTTATCATTCTGAATTTTATCATTTTTCTTATTCATTTTATTTTTTTTCGAATTTCTCATTCTATTCACCAATTTTTTTTTTTGTATTATTTTACTATTATTTTTCTATTAAATTATGCTTAGTTTAACTGCTTGAGCACGAATATCGTTAATTTCCATTTCTTTGAGTAAAATAATTTTGAATATAAATGCAAGTGAAGATATTTGAATATCTGATATTATGTCTTCCTTAAAATTAATTAAAAACTGATTTAAAAAATAGCTTGAAAGCTTTGCCCAAATATCTGGATCTGGTTTTTCTAATAATTCTGATAAAAAATCAAATTCCTTTTTATCTTTTAATATCATCGCCAAATAAGATAAAAACTCATCCAAAGAACTACTACTGGATAGTTGATTAATCTGGGACTCACTGAATAAAAAACCATGAAAAATAACATAAGGTTTTATTGAATCTACTGAAATTCCATTATATAATGCACGATAAATTAAATTCAGGTTATAATAATCTATTTGGCTGTAAATATAAGGTGAAATTAATTTCTTTTCTCGATTAGGGAGAAATTCAATTTTATTAATCATATTAGTGAAATTATATTTATCTAATTCATTTTCGAAGTAAAAAATTTCTCCCGATTTTTCAAATTCTTGTAGGCTTTTTTCGATTATCTTCTCATAAGGGGTTTTTTTTATTATTTTATAAATTCCCTTAATGGATTTGGCCATAGTTAAATTTGAAATAAATTTGTCTCTTTCCAACATTATTCCTGGCTTAAAATAGATCTGATCTAAAATATCCTCTATTGAAGACTCTTCTACTATGCCATAGACAGCTTGCTTTATGTTCCATATTTCATAGCGAATTAGAAGAGATTTTAAAAAAATTTGAATTGATTCAGGGGATGCTACAATGATTTTTTCCACAATATCAAAATAAATATTCCATAAAGAACGTTCAAATTCTATAATATTATGCTCTTTTGGGGAAAAATTAGGGAAAAATCGTTTGGTGAAGGTGCCTAAAGAATCTAAATTATTAAATGTTTTAATTTTTTGATTATCTTCAGGGGACATCAAGAGAGATTTTAATAAAGCAAGTTTAACATACACAAACGAATATTCATCCACCGCAACCCGCATATAACTCCCGACAAGTTTTATTTGATGTTATTTTTTCAAGGAATTTTCGTCCAAAGTAAAATTCCTATGATAAGACCATATACTGCAAGTGCCTCTCCTAAAGCTACAACAAGAAAAGCTTTGAAGAATGCTTCTGGTCTTTCTGCCAAAACTGATATTGCAGCAGTTCCAGTTGTTTTTATTGCAATTGCAGCACCTAAAACTGAAGAACCTATAGCTACCGCGGAACTAATTGCGAGTATTGAGGCAACATCAATACTACTGGGGTCTTGAGTAGTTATTGCAAATGCAGATATTGTTTTCACTGAGAAGATTATGGTAAATACTAACACAATCTGCCAGCTGAACAATAAAATGTAAAATTTTGTTTTACCACGCATTTTAATACACTTTCATGATTTGTTTTAAATCACTATTATAAGTAATGAAAACATAATGGCGTATTAAACTTATCAAATTCAGAAATTTAGATAATAAAAATCCATAGGTAGGGCATTTTAGCCACCCGCGCTTAAAAATTTTAACCGAAAATCACTAACCAATGTTTTCAATTTCTCGGAATTGGCTCTAAAAAGAATAGAAACTTTAGGTAATCTTAAGGATCCAATCTTGGAAATATATTCTCTGGTAATCTCGATTTCCCATTCATTTCCAATGAATTTATTTTCGTTCATAGAATAATTACTTATAGCTTTGAAATACTCTTCTATTTTTTTTCGAGGAATTCCGCTTATAATAGTATATTCATTCATGAAGTTAACCGGCTGAAAATATATGAGATCAAATAACAAATCAAAAAAAAATAAAAATTTAGCCTGGGGGTCGTTGACCCCCATTAAAGACTAAATCTTATTTTTTTTTGAATCCAGCTTCGTCCCTTCCAATTCCACTCTCTCAGCCTTCCGT
>JAUWMK010000437.1 GCA_030613185.1 Promethearchaeum sp. | reverse complement strand
CGCTTCTTCTTGGTAAAGGGTTTCAAGGAACTGATACGGAAGGCTGAGAGAGTGGAATTGAAAGGGACGAAGCTGGATTCAAAAAAAAATAGGATTTAGTCTTTAATGGGGGTCAACGACCCCCAGGCTAAATTTTTATTTTACTTTTTAATATTTCCTGGTCATTTCCTTTATGTAATTCTATTGCTCTTTGCTTTAAAATCCCTTGGATCCTCATTTCATCAGATTTAATATATTTCAAAGATAATATCCATAGAAATGCTCCAGGAATACCCAATAATATTGTTATCCATGCTGCTTCAAAATAATTCCCTTCATTTACGGTCAAAATATATCCAGCAATAACAGGACCTAACCCCATTGCGATTGTTTCAAGAAATTGGCCCCAAGAAGCAACGGTTCCTTGTGCTTCTGGTAAATTTATTGCTTGAATAATAGGGTTTTGGTTGACATTATAGATCCCAAGCACAGCTCGAATAGTAAAAATAATCATTCCAAAAATCCAACCGGAAGGATATGAAAAAATTGTAATTATATTATTCCCTTCTTCTGGTGTAAGTGGTGTTAGAGGAATAACAAAAATCAAAATAATAGAAATGAATAGCGAGATTATTGAAAATATAATTAGTAATACCCGCCATTTGATATCCTTATTTCCATAGTGATCGGATATTTTTCCAAAGACAATCCCTCCAAAAATCGCTCCTGGCATTCCGAAAATAATCATCAAAATTCCGTTTGCAACAGGAGAAATATTGTAAGGATCACTTTGAAGGTAGGGATATATCATATATATGGCTATTGAAAAGATTAACCAAGTAAAAATTCCTTCGATAAAAGCAATGATGTTTGTTGGAGAAAATATAGTCGATTTAACCGTTTTTGCATTTAATTGATATTTATATACAATATCTGTAGAGTTTAGTAAATCTGTAAGTTCTTTTTGTGAATTTTGCCCTCTTTTTGGCTCTTTTAAGAATATCCACAAAACTATTATAATAATAAATAATATACTTCCAGAAATCCAGAAATACAATTTCCAATAACCCATTTGGAATAAAAATGCACTAAAAATAGTTCCAAACGTTGCACCAACTTGTCGACTTGATTCTTGGAACCCAAAAAATCTTGATCGTTTTTTTTTAGGTAAAGCATCATTAGTTAGCGAAAGAATAATAGGCTCAATTCCGCCCAATCCAATTCCAGTTAATATAAAACAGAAAAGAAAATAGCCATAACTTATTGATTCTCCAATTGGGGCAAATCCATTCAAAAATCTTCCTAATGCAATAAAAGAAACCATGATAACTAGTAAATATTTTCTTGATATTTTATCAGCTAATCGGCCTATTAATAAACCCGAGATTGCCATGCCCCAAGTTCTGGTTCCGAGTAAAATTCCCATTTCAAGAGGATAAAAAGTGTTATCTTGCCAAATTATATCAGATAAAACCAACATATTAAGCATTACACCAGCAACGGTTAATGCAATTAAAAATCGAAGTATGTATATGGGCCATACAACAAATGATGTTTCTTTTGCAGAGTCTTCTGAGTTATTTAATTTCTGATCGTTTGATTTTAAAGAAATCTTTTCAAGCACCCTCATAATTAATTTGGACAAACTTGGACATTATATATTCATTTCGCTTTTTGATAAAAAATCTAATGAATTTATATCCGATTTGTTATTCGCCGTGATGAGAGACACGAAAAAAAACCAAAATATGGGATTTTTTCATACACCGTGATTTTGATTTTTCATTTCACTTATTCTTTTAATCATTTCAAAAGTGATTTTTGCAAGAAATTTTTTCGTTCCCCGTGTGGTCATTGCCCTTATTCACAGTTCTTAGATAAAAACAAGTTTTCAAAAGAATATTCGAAAATGTATTTTCAGATTCAATCATAATTATAAACGAAAGCACAATACTGATGGATTTAGAAAATGCCTACATAAAAATTCTTTCATCTTGTTATCCATTTATAATTTGGAACCGCAAACTCCACAAAAAAGAGTATTTGGATCCAATTCTCTGCCACAATTAAGACAATGGAGAATTTCGGGTGATCCTTCTGGTTCCACAAAGACAGTAAGATTGTCTTGAGCAGAAATATGGACTTTTTGACCTTTTAAAATAGAAAGCTTAGCTTTTGCTTTCCAGAGTTCTGACTTATAGCGGATATAACCTGTAGATCCACTATTAATATCTTCGGCACACACAGCTTTTTTTCCCACTAAACTGATGTTGACTACAGATTTTGTTTCTGAAATGTTCCTGACCTTCTTAATTAAGAAAATTGTGAAAATAATGATGATACATGGAATTGCTACAATCACAATCGAGAGAAATAGAAAAATCTCTGGAGTTCCAATAATGTTTTGACTATTTATAATAAACCAAATAATAGCTCCTGAAACAAGGAGAACTATAGAAAAAGGACCAAAAAACTCTATTTCATCGGTTTCAAGCTCTATAAAAAATAGAACAATACCAATGACAATTAAAACTATAACAATTAAAATCCAAATTAATTGGTCCATATATGTTTTTCCTCTTTGATTTTTTTTTGAAAAATTGAGCAAATTAAATCCTTTTTGATTTACTAATGGCAATTATTTCTCCAAGATCTTTCACATTGGTGGTACTTGTAACTACTACAAGATTTTTTTCTCGTGCAATATCATACAAAGTTTGAAATTCCTTGAGTTTACAAGATAATGATCCGACAAAAATTTTTTCGTTAAAACAAATGAATATTCTTTGAGATAGGCATTTTAGTAGATCAATTTAGGTACTAGATCAAAATAAAAATTAGTAAAAAAATTCTAAATTAGGGACGTT
>JAUWMK010000226.1 GCA_030613185.1 Promethearchaeum sp. | reverse complement strand
TGAAAAAGAAAATGGAAAAATCAGCATATCAGAGGGTTCCAATTTTCACGGTTGGTTCAGCCGAAAGGCATGGGAATTAGAATATATTGAAAAAAGCGATACATTGAACCATTTGAATATAATTAAATGCGTTGAACAAATATGGAAATATGTATTGGAAGGGATTTTGGCACCAGGAGCAGTAAAAAAAGGTAAAGATAGATTTAATTATTTATTTTTCCCATATTTACATTTGACGGAAAAGGGCCAGAAAGAAATGGAAAAATGGCAATAATAGTGGTCAAAATGAGCCAAATACACCCCCATATTAGAGGAATATACCCGTTTTTAAAAAAACACAATTTTGAGAGTTTTACTAAATTCAAAAAGAATGTTTTTGAAAGTGTGTTGATAAAATTTGGATTACGAAACCCTTGGTATAATATCAAGGAGAGAGAATGGGCAAGCGCATCAATTATGCATCCATTTACAGGTGATCGAAGTGGTTTTGATAACGGTTTTATGTTATTATTAAATATAGCATATAAACAATCGTGGTTCCTGATCTTCCTAGACAATTTGTTAGATGGCTTTTTAACCACGAGAAACATTGAAAATTTTGAATATGACGAATTCAAACAAATATTCATTAAGTGTGGTTTTGAGGAAACAGATATAGAAGAAATGAAATTTTGGGAAAATGAGGGAAAAATCAAAAAGAAGAAAAGAATCATTCCAGAAATCAATGAATTTGCCCTAGGGACATTAGACCATTTGGAAAAGACTTTAATTCATAAGATATACGAGTGGATCGTATCAAATCCCACCATTTTACATAAAAAAAATCCCAATATTCCACCACAGAGAAAAAAAGCTGTTAAAATAAGGGATAAATTCATTTGCCAAATGTGCATTGAGGAATTTAAAGAGGAGAAATTACAGGTTGACCATATATTTCCATATAGTCTAGGAGGTTCAAATGAAGAGACAAATTTAATGGCGTTATGTGAAGAATGCAATGGAAATAAAGCAGCAAGGATAGATTATTATAGAAGTGAAGAAGGCAAGTTAAAAATAATGGAAAACATAAAAGAATTCGTCAAAACATTGCCAATGATACACGATTTCGGGTATTGGTTGGAAAAAATGGGAGATAAAAGAAGAAGGAAAAATATTTAATTAAAATGATTGATGATAAAAATTGATTACTTAATATTCTAAGTCATTACAATATTGTGGAAATAAATTACTGAATCATTATTTTAGCAAAATTGTTTGGCTTTGAGGGTGGCTTTTGGTCGAATTTAGAGACTTTTGGTATTTGCAACAATACTCCTGTTTGGTTGGAGAGATTGGGATTAAAAGAAAAGAAATATAGTTTTCATTCTGTTCCCATGCTCTTTCATCTTTGGAATCGTCAAATTATTACTTCCTATATGGGAGGGAAAATGACAAATAAGGAGGAAAATCGTAGTTGGAAAAGTAATGTAAATAATGTCAAAGAAATCATTAGAAAGCACGATAGAGAAAGAGGAGTTATACATACTCAAAGCTATGAGAGAGCAAAAAGACTGTACTCTGCATTAAAAGGATTCAGTACACTTCTACACGATAAGAGGGAAATAGATGGAGATGTAATAGAAGAATGGGTTAATTCTAATAAAATGGTCCTAATATCACCTGCAATAAAAGAGGGAGTAGATCTGAAAGATAATATATGTAGATTTCAAATTTTACTAAAAGTGCCTTATCCTAATATAAAAGACGCAAGAGTTGATTATCTGCTGAATGTGAAAAAAGATTGGAGATGGTACAAGAGTGAAACAAGAAAAGACATTGTCCAAATGTATGGAAGAGCGATTAGAAGCCCAACGGATTACGCAAAACTCTATATAATTGATGGAAGTTTCAAAAACCTTCCTAAAAAAGGTTTTCCTCAATGGTTTTTAGATGCTATAGTTGATAAAAAAAAATATAAAAAAGAAAATAAAAGGAAGTGAGTGAATTAGATAAAACAATTGAATTAAATGATGAAGAGATGGATTGGTTAGATAATGGAAATGGATTCTGTGCTTTAGATAATCTTCCAAAAAAGGATTATGATGATATATCATACACGATTACTCTAAAAATAAGGGAATCATATAATCAAGCAAAATTGAAGAATGAAAATCGATATGTCTTAACATTAACAAAGAAAGAAATTGATTGTATTTATGATATAATGGTAGATTTATTAATAGATTTTGAATATCGAGGGATAGTTGAAGATATAGAAAAAATACTTCCCGAATTTCGTGAAGAATATACAAATGACTTTAAAGAGACATTGGCACTAACAAATGCTATATTCAAGAAAATGGGAAAACCCTTACAAACTTTTGAAACTCTTGAAAAATATCTAAAACAATTGAATTCTCTTGAGGATAAAGAATAATTTTTAATCTCCGTATATCAACTTTTAAAAAATGTTATTAAAATCTTTAATGATATTGCTGAGATTTGAGATTAAATTCTCCCTTTGAAATTCCCTTATTGTTCTGCTAATTTCAATTTGGAAGGTGTTAAAATTAGAGCCAAAACCATGATATTTTGAATCTGGAAAATGGCTGCCTTCCCGATGACGAATTTTTGAGGAGTTACCAGGAAAGATAGTATCAATTGTAACATGTTTATAAAAGGGTTGAATCCTATGCAGAAACCAATTCTTTATAACTACAGAACATGTCTTATTGTATAGAGTGCCAATTTCGATGTCTCGACCATATTCATCTATCATCCCATGTATTGCCAAATGCAAATATGGTTTAATGGATTTTTCATAGGAATTGAGGTTGTTAATATGTTTCTGAATTTGTTGGACTGCAGTTCGGTATTCATCAATCCCCGCTGCATTCTTTTTGGATCGCTCGCGATTTAAATCGCATATATCGCGTGAGACTGTCGCGATAATACAGGAACAATTGACTTGCTCTGCTATTCCTTCAGCAATTTCACCTGTAAACTTATCATTGTTAGGAGGATGGGCGTGAACTGAATCAATATGTGCTCGAATAGCAGGAGACCCGAAATAGACTTTGATATATTCCCTTTGTTCAAAAATCAACATAATGTTTCAAACATCTCAGATTTAACTAATAAATATTAAAATTTATTGTTATAAAATTATTGGTCAAAAAAATTGAAAAAAATTTGATTTAAAATAATTTATTAATAAATATTTCTAGAATATTTATTTTAAAGAAAAATCAATAGCTTCTTTAAATATTGAACTAAGAACATCAAAATTATTTTCTATATGATTTAATTTTATAGTCATTTCTATATATGCTATTCTAATTTTCGGATCCATTCTAGGTAAAATTCCAATATCTCCTAATGTCTTTGTATGAATTTCTACTGATTCAATAGGTATTCTTGCCCCAAGAACTACAGTAGGATTTCTTTTTCTAGGATACCACCAAACACAATTTAAAGATGTTCTTACCAATATCTGCCCTCTTCTATAATTAATCTTTAGATTTTGATAATTCGATTTGAAAAAAGCAATAAGTTTTTCAGTAATTTGAAATGACTCAGGAGAAGCAGTTTTCTTCCAATATTCAATATCCACTTCTTTGCCCGCTGCTTTACCACTTTCATCAATTTCATCTTCTAAAGGTTCATATACATCTAAAGTTTTAATGAAATTAAGACTAATATTATTATCAATCTTTAGAAGATTATATTGGATAGCAATGATTGGAATTCTTTCACTAAATAAATGTATTAAATTAAAGAATCGTTCAGTAATTTCTTCTGCTATTAATACAGCAATGTGGTCATAATTTGGGTTTCTTCTTTTCTCACTTTGCCAATATTCAATAGATCGTAATATATGGCTTGGATCTGTCTTTCCTAATTGCACTTCTACTTCATATAATATATTGTTCTCTGGATCTTTCATTAAAAAGTCTAATCTCCCATATTTTTGTTTTTTTTCTCTCTCCATCACTACCAAATCCCCTAATCCTAACAATTCTGGATTCTCTTCTATTCTATTTTTAACCCACTCTTCACTAAATTTATAATTAGAATCATCCTTCAAGGGGATTTTTTCAAAAATTACATAATTTAATTCATTAGGATCTTCTGACATTAAATCACTTCTTTTTTTTTCCCATTTGTTTTCTTTCCTTCATTACATCTTTCACTATAATTGCTAAAATGTGGAAAATGAATTCATAACCTTCGTCTTTATCATCAAATAAATCTAATATTAAATTGAATATATTTACTGATTCTTCTGAAAGTTTTTTAACCCTTTCAATAATTTCTGGTTCTCTTGAAACTTTTAAAATCTCTTCAATTTTTTCATCATATTCTATTTCTATGGTTCTTAATTTTTCAATTATTTCTTTAAAAAACCTTATTTTTCCATGTATTTTTTACCTTTTTCGGTTAAATGAAGATGGGGAAACCAAGGATTGTTCCAATCGCTACCAGGAGCTAGAATTCCTGATGTAATATATTCCCAGATTTTATCTACTACTTTCAAATAATCATCGTTTTCTAAAAGGATGGCATATCCTAAATCCATTGGTTTTATGTCCATATAACCTAATTTAGTTGCTACTCTTTGAATTTTTTGGTATAACGCCAGATCAAGTCCTACTGTAAAAATTACTCTATTCTTAATTAATTCTTTTACGATATTTTCAACCTTTTCTTCATTAAAACTTTCATACTTTTCTGATATTTTCATCAACCTTAATTTATTTTATATTATTGGATTATTATTATTTTATTTTTTTTACATTTTTGGTAATTTTCTATTCTCCCCGACAAAATTTAAACTTTTACAAAAAAAGAAAGAATAATATTAAAAACGAGAGGTTATATCTACATTTTTTTTTTTAACTTTTTAGGAGCTGTTCTCTTTGGTTTTTTAAACTTAGACCATAGTTTATCAATGAATTTTATAAGAGTATCTTTTTTCAATAAAACAGAAATTTCAAATGCGTTTTCTTCATTTTGGGAATAATCAAAACAGATAGTAGGACGGATAACCACACTTGGTAATCCTTCTTGGACTCGATCAAACTCGATAACTACTTTCGTTATTTGTACATTATGTTTTTCAGATGTGGCAATAATGATTTCCCTGAATCGGCGTTGCACTAATTTTTCAAATAATCTTAGGAAGGTGGATATTTTGACATTTAAATCTTCAGGATCAAAACCCCATCTTTGATGTAATTGTTTTCTTCTCTTTCTATATGTTGAAGATGCTTTACTTACACTATTCAGATGGCGATATGCTTTAACATCTAATGGCTTTAAAAGTCTCGAACCAATAAAATCAATGGGATAGAACACTGTAAAAGGAATATTAATAAAATTTAGTACTTCTGCATCGTATTTTTTGCTGAAAACAACAATCTTGGTTTTATACCCAATCTTATGTTCTGTTTTAAAAATGGGCTCTTTTCCGTGATCCAATAGAAATAGTTCCCCATATCTTTCTCTGTATCGCCCACTAGCTTCAATTATAAATTCTCTCCCTTGCAAATCAAAGAATTTATCGAAAACTATCGTTTTTTTTGCAATACCATATTCAATAACATCTCTAGTAACATCATTACCAATATTATCCGTAATCGTAATCTTAAAATCTTTTTCAAAAGAATAAATTTCTGGTTTTGTAAATATATTTTTTAATTTTCGTTTTATAATGTTCTGATTTACAGTACCCTTAATAAAATGTATGATGAAATAAATTGTATCAGAAGTCCCATTAATTACAACTTGTTTAATTTCAAATAAATTTCTTTCCGATTTCGAGAGAAGTTTACTAATAGCATCAATGGCGATCTTTGATGCTGCGGTGGCTACGAAATCAGAACCCATTTATAATCAACCTCAACATTAAGCAGATGCCATGGCGATAGCAGGCATCTCAAATCCACTAGTAAAGAATACAGGATTCGCGATGAACTCTTCTTCTTCAAGACTTTCCTTGGGAGGTTTTAATTTGATCGTAGCTTTATTGCTTTCATAATCATTACCAAGAAGATCGTGATAACAAGCGTGAATGGTTAACTCGATTTTATTATTTGAAAATATAACAATCTCTTTAATCGCTGTCTTAATATCGAAAATTATAGGGATATTATCTAGATTATCGACATATTCCTCTTCCGAGAAGCGTACAATATTGACTTTAACTTTCTGTTTAGTTTGAAAATCAATTGCCGATATTTCAAGTCCTTCAAAATAAGTTGTTATTTCGTTATTTCGTTTCTCAAGTTTAATATCCATCTTCCCTTCTTTATTCATCGAAGTGATCTCAACATGAATTTCAGGTTTCAATATCTCTATATCAAATACACTCATCTCTTTAACATCCTTCTCAAAGTCCAATGCTTCGATCTTAATAGAAGCATATTCCTTTGTATTATCTAACTTTTCCGAGATAAATCCTAATGCTAAGTTATTTTCAAATTTAAAATTACTTACTTCAAACAGAATTTCTTTTTTAGAAAAGAAATTTCGGTCTAAATTGTAATTATAAGTAGATATAAGAGATAAAGATTCACTTAATGTTAGCTTTACATTAGCGATACCATCTTTGAGAAGAGAAATATTTAAAATTATTGACTCCTTTACTAACGCTCTTTCTTTTCCTGAGATCTTCATAAAAGAAATATTAATCACCTTTACTTTTTTGACAATAATGTTTTAACATTAATGTTATTTAAATGTAATTTTATCAAAAATCAATATTAGTTTTGGTTCTAACTATATTAAACTTTAGAAAAAATTAAACTTTTTCCTCATGGAATAAAGCGACAAATTTTTTAAATTCATTTTTACTTCCAATGACCTCTCTAAAATGATCATAAATATATTTACTCATATATTCCATTTCTCTTTTAGTTGGGAATTTCTATAATACATTTCTGCTAGGTACAGAACGCCTTCCATAAGAATTCGCAGACCTGTATGATTAGCTTTATTAAAATATTGACCATAATCTCTTTTCTTACCCATTCAGAGATCCATCCTATTTTATCTTTAAACCGTGAATCCATAAAGATAATTGCTCCTTTATCAGTCTCTTTTCGTATCGGCCTTCCAAAAGCTTGATTTGCCCGTTGCATAGCAGGATATAAATACCCAAACACCCATCTTTGATTATGAAAGACCTTGTTGTAATACTTAAATAAAAAGATCTTATTTAATACAATCTATAGAAAGAAATGTGGCCTATAATTTCATTGTTTATTATGATTATTTTTCTCTGGATCTCTATTCATCCCAAATTAACTTTCTAAATTCCAGTGTATCTCTTATGTTATCAAATTCATGTTCCCCCATTGCCTTTCCCCAAAGATTATTATCAAGTACGATTGCATTTTTTAAAGATTTTATTGACTCTTCCAAATTATTCCTTAATGATTCTAAGCGTGCTTTATTATACCATGTAATTGCATAATTTGGATCGATCTCAAGTGCTTTATCTAAATATTCAAGGGCTTCATCATACCTTTTTAGACCACCCAATGCAATTCCTTTAATGATCAACGCAAATTTATCATTTGGATCGATCTCAAATCAAATAGTTAGACCT
>JAUWMK010000435.1 GCA_030613185.1 Promethearchaeum sp. | reverse complement strand
AATCGACTGTAAACCGCAGTTCCATGAATCATAATGACATTACCTTTACAATTTTCACCTAATTCCCGCCCAAATATATCTAAATGGATTCGAAATTGTTTTGCTTCGATAAATTCTTCGTGAATTTTAGCTTCTATCAGTTTAGGATTTTCTTGTCGAATATAATTATACCAATATGAATTCTGTAAAATGTGATTGATTTCCATAATTATATTGTATCATTACGGGTATAAAAGCACGCCAGTGAGATAGAAAGAACTAAGTGTTTTTTTTCACACTATTTGAAAGAAGAAAGGTTTTTACCATGAGCAACAAACCTTTTATTATGATCTTTGATCGAACCGAATGGGAACCAATAGCGAAAATCATTAAAGAATCCCAAATAACGATTCGCACCCTACTAGAAAGACATACTCAAACAACGGATCATAATGAAGAACGTCAAGATCTGGAAATGCAATGGTTTTTGAACCATTTTCGCTTTATCACGAAAAAATGGAACGTAGACATACTCTATCAATTGCATGTACATTCTTCATGCACGTTCAATGAACTCCGTAGACACTTAAAAGATCTATCTTCCCGCACCTTATCAGATTGCCTAAAACAACTACAAGGGCATAAACTGATAACACGGGAATTGCAAGATACTCGCCCTCCTTCCGTCCTTTATTCCCTTTCAGAAGAAGGGAAAGGATTTATTGAAATCTCATTATTATTAATCTTTTATTTAGCAGATATACAATCAAACTAAGGGAATGAGAAAACGAACATTAATCAGAGTTTTTCTTGTAAACATTATGATTTTTAATTGTCATATGTCTATCTGGATATTCTAATGCATGAAATCCGAATTTTTGGTAAAAATCATGAGCGTCTCGAGTAGATAATTGCCATCTACGCAATCCTTGTAATTTAGAGGATTTCATAACTGTTTCAATCATCCATGTTCCCAAACCTTTACCTTGGTACTCATCAATAACGAATGTGTCGGCCAAATAGGCAAAAGTTGCTTTATCAGTAATTACACGTACTAATCCAATCTGTTTTTTCTTATGATATAAACCAAAACAAAGAGAATTGTCTAAGGATCTTTCCACTACATTCAAGGGAATATTTTGAGCCCAGTATGAGTTTTTGCTTAGATATCTATGAATTATATCAATATCTAATTTTTTAGGGTCGGAACTGAGCAAGAATTCCCTTTTTTGATATGCCTCAATCAACTTATTCAACATCCAAACTATTTATTGCCCAATCCTCTTTAATATCAAAAATTTTCACATTACCTTCTTCTGATAAGTGAAAAACACGTTTAATTCGAGAATTAGCAATTATTCCTCTACAAACATTACAAATAAAGGAATGTCCGTATAAATAAAGAGTTGCATTCTGAGTTGAATGTCCATTTTTCGCAGCTAAAGCAATTGCATTCGATTCTGCATGTGATCCCGAAGCTCGACAGCGTTCTAATTGTGTACCACTCTTAATCCCATGTCGATCACGATAGCAATTTCCGATTTCAATACAATTTTTTTGGGGAGTTGGAGCACCATTATAACCAGAACTGATGATATCTTTATCCTTTACAATAACTGCACCAACTTTCCTTCGTAAACATGAACTTCTTCGAGAAACCATAAAAGCAACAAGCAAGAAATACTCGTCCCAATTTGGACGTTCCGTTTCAGATAATGGAAAATTGGAACACCATTGAAGTAATTTCGTAGAAAAATTGAAATCTGCTGGTTTTGTCATACTGATCTCTATAAATTATTTTTCCTAAAAAAATCCAAGTAAGATTTTAGAATATATAAAAAAAATGAATCTCAAATTTATGTTGATGGTAATAAAGAGATAATTATCCATGCAGTAAAAATACTGGTGAAAAATATTGTGGGTATGGGTGATTCATTAAGATGATATAAGATCACACCAATGATTTGCCCAAAATACACGATGATTACAAAAACAATTGTAAAAAGAATAGTGAGAAATCCTAATCCCATAAAATTCATCAATAAATATAATATTAAAATACTCATTATTTTTCCAATAACCATTATAAGTAGAAATTTTATCAGATGATATTTCTCGGATATTATCATAACGTATTTTTGAAATTTATTTAATATAAGTTCTACTGGTAATATCATAGCTCCAATGAAAACACTGAAAATGAACCAATTCTTTATTGTGTCCAGTTTTGATGGAAATCCACCAAGAACATTAGGTATATCAATATTATAAAAGAATATTTGGAATGAAATTGGAATTATAAGACTTATAGTTAATCCTGCAAGAATATCAATTAAAAAACTTTTCCAAGATAACAATTTGTAATTAGGATTAATTGAAATCTCCTTTGTAAATAAAAATCCACTCCTTTTCATCATTTTAAATATTAATAATAAAGTCCAAGTGGAAACCCCCATAAATAGCAAAGCTCCAAAAAAACTTGAACTTGAACTCATAAAAATCCAGGAAATCTGGATGTTATTTACAATAAATATTCCTAACAATAAGAAAATCGACTGAAATAGAATAAATGTTAAAATTTCTACCCAGAGTTTTTTTTGAATACTTTTAAATTGTTGTTCTATTGATTTCTGATGAGGAAACTTTTTTAATTTGAAGAAAAAAGGAAACAACATCAATATTGGAATGATCATAAAAAATATCCCGATATAGATAATTATATTAAAAATTTGAATACGATTCATCCAATTGATCAAGGAATCGCTATAATTCTGCTCATACTTGATATCAATCCCTAATTCATTACATATTAGGTTAATCCAATCAACTGAAGCTTTAAAAATTAGTGGATGTGTCTGTTCCGCTGCATGAGTGATTGGATTTTTTTCATCACCGATAATTTCTGCTTTTCGGG
>JAUWMK010000208.1 GCA_030613185.1 Promethearchaeum sp. | reverse complement strand
GGAATGCACATTCATAAATTCCCAGCAGGGCGTTATCCAGAAAAGTCAGCAAAATTTGTATATGATGTTTTATCTAATGCAGAGTCAAACGCTGAATATAAGGGTTTAGATCCTGATAGATTACATGTAATCCACACCGCTTGTATGAGAGGTCGAACACTCAAGCGTTATATTGAGAGAGCACATGGAAGGTCAAGTCCATATTTTTCCCAATTGAGCCACATTGAGATTGTATTAGAGGAGAAATAGAATAATAAAAAAATCATATAAAATGTGAAAAATTATGCCAATCAAAAAACACTTCATTAATAAAGGGATTCAATCATGCTTGATTGATGAATTTTTACGTTCAGAATTAGATAATTCTGGCTATTCTGGTTGTTCTTTACAAAAAACTCCAATGGGGACAAGAATTACAATTCGAACTTCTCGACCAGGATTAGTAATTGGAAAGAAAGGTAAAAAAATCAAAGAACTAACCGAATTAGTTAAAGAGAAGTTTAATATTAATGTGCCTACAATTGATGTTGATACAATAGAAAATCCAGATTTAAATGCACAAATTCAAGCAGAAAGAATAGCTTATGCAATTAATAAGGGTCAAAATTATAGACGTGCAACATATAGTATTATCCGAAGAATTATATCATCAGGCGCTCGTGGAGTAGAAGTTCATATTAGCGGTAAAGTTACATCTCAACGTGCCCGTAATCAAGTTTTCAGATCGGGAGTTATAAATAAGTGTGGCACCCCAGCATATGAAGGTGTTGATAAAGGAATTGCACACTTAACATTAAAATCAGGAGTATTAGGAATTCGTGTTTCAATTATGGATAAAAATTATTTATTACCGGATTATGTAGAAATACGAACCGGTATATTTGAAGAAAAGACAACTCCAAAAGAACTGGCTCCTGTAGATAAATTCTATCAAGAAGATAAAAATCTTCCAGCAATTAAAGATGTTGATGAGGAGGCAGTATTGGTAGATGGATTGTTTGATGAAATTTCGGATTCAAAAGAAACTATTTTAGAAGCTGATGATGACACTCTGAAAAAGGATGAAGTTTTTGAAGAATTAAGTGTTCCTGAAGAGAAATCAGAAGAAGATTCTGTTAAAGAAAAGGAAGAAAAAACAAAGAAAAAAAAGAAGACAACCAAAAAGAAGTCTACTAAAAAGAAAACCACGAAGAAATCTGATAAAGTTAAGAAAGAAAAAAAGAAAAAAGAGAAGGACGATAAAAAGTAAAACTAAATTGGTGAATTCTTATGAATGTAAAAATAAAAGATATAATAAAAATGAGTGCAATCGAAAGAGAGAAGAAATTAGAAAATTTGAGAAAAGAACTCTTTAAAATTCGTGCATCAAATTCGATGGGTGGAACAATGGTAGATCCTTCAAAAATTAAACAATTGAAAAAAAGTGTTGCTCGTATATTAACCCACATGCACGAGATCAATGAAATATGAGAGATGTTAAAACATTTATATATTTAGACTTAATAGGAATTGAATTATATGCAAAAAGCAAAAATAACCCAAACTGGATTGTGTTTCGATTTATTGGAACAGTTATTGATGAAACAAAACACACGTTACGGGTTAAAAACAAAGAACAATCAAAAATTTATATTAAAAATCAATATGTGTTTCGTTCATGGATTGATCAACCGAATGGAATTAAAAAAATGATCGAGTTTGATGGTAATAAAATTAAAGGAAATCCAGAAAATAGAATTAAATTAATCAGAAAAAAAAATCGGAGGAAATTACATTGAATCAAGTAAAAAATATCGGAATACCAAATATCGTAGTTCCTACAAAAGTATGCGAAGATCCACATTGCCCATTCCATGGTAATCTAAAACTTAGGGGACGAATTCTAAAAGGATATGTTGTTTCAACTAAGATGCATAAAACAATTGTAATCCAAAGAGATTATAATTACTACATTCCAAAATATCAACGATACGAAAGACGAAAATCAAAAATTACAGCTCACCTTCCTGATTGTATCGAAGTTGAAGATGGAGAGCAAGTAAGAGTTGCAGAATGTCGAAAAATTTCAAAAACAGTAGCTTTTGTAGTTATTGAAAAAATCGTGAAAGGAGACGCTTGAAAATGGGTGGTAAACGACGTATGGGAAAAAGCGCTAGCGTTTTTCGAATTAAAATCACTAAAGGATTAAATACAGAATCGGTAATCAAAATCACAGACAACAGTGGAGCAAAATTAGCAAAAATTATTGCAGTATTGGGGAGGACTACAAGACTTAATAGATACCCAAATGCTTGTGTCGGAGATATGGTTGTTGTGTCAATAAAGAAAGGAAATCCTGATCTGAGAAGAAAAATACTGAAAGCTGTTATTGTTCGTCAGAAACAAACTATTCGGAGAATTGATGGCACAAGACTTAGATTTGAAGATAATGCAGGTGTGTTAGTAACTGATGATGGAGATCCAAAAGGCAGTCAAATTAACGGGCCAATCGCCAGAGAAGTTGCAGAATTATATCCCAGGATAAGCAATGTTGCTTCACTTATAATTTAATAATTTTAAAAAGGTAGAAGATAATGAAAGTAAAATCAAAAAAACCAACTAAACAAAGAAATGCTTTACTTAAAGTAAAAAATCATCAAGTTTCAAAATTATTTACAATCCCACTAGATGAAACCTTACAAGAAGAATGGGGAATTAAAAAACTCCCTCTTAGAATAGACGATCAATGTAGGATTACTTCAGGTGAATTTTCTGGAATAGAAGGAAAAATTTTAAGCAAAAATAAAAAAACTCGAAAAGTGACTATTGAAGAAACTGGTCAAGAAAAGAAAGATGGATCTAGTTTTTTTACACCAATAGCAACTTCTAAATTAGTTTTAACAAAATTAGCAAAAAAAAAAAATAAAATCGATCCATGGAGAGAGAAAATGATGGATAGAATGCAAAAACTTGAAGAAATAAGAAGTGAATCTCCAAAAAAGACAGGAGGAAAGAAATAATATGGGATCCAAAGGAAATAAACGACATCAAAAAAGATTAGCAACTCCAGGACATCTACAAATTAGAAGAAAGGATAGATCTGCAGGGAAATTTTTCTTAAAAAGTTCGGCAGGCCCTCATCCAAAGAATTTTTGTCTTCCACTTGGCCATGTTCTTAGAGATTTATTAAAAATTACAAACAATTCAAAGGAATCAAAATTCATTGTCAACAAAAATGGTGTAATAATTGATGGAGTTTCAAGAAAAGATTTACATTTCCCAATAGGTTTGATGGATGTAATTGAATTACCAGAAATTAATAAAGCTTATAGAATTTTAGCCTCAAAAAAACATGGATTAATGATTTCCGAAATTACCAAGGAAGAATCCAAGTTTAAACTTTGTAGAATTAATAATATTACAACAATCAAAGGTGGCATTCAACAATTAAATCTTCATGACGGTAGAAACATTTTAGTTAAGAAGAGTAAGAAAAAAGAGAATATTTACAAAACCCGTGGAACATTAAAGATTTCAATTCCAAATCAAGAAATTATGGACTATTTTAAATTCGAGGAAAATGTTCAAGGAATGATCTACAGAGGTGCTCATACTGGTATTTCTGGGAAGATCTCAAAACTAACAAAAAGATTTGGTGTTAATGCATCTCTTGCTCAAATTACTACTGCAAGCGGTGAAATAAACACATCTTATGATTATGTATTTGTAATTGGAAAAAATGATCCTGTTATAGATTTACCAATGGAGGAATAATAAATGGGCCCAAAAGACGTAGATTACAAAAAAATGTGGAAATCTAATGTAATGCTTCAACCAAAGATCGATAAAGTAGTAATAAATATTGGTATGGGCAGCTTAGGTGCAGTAGAAATTCAAAAAGCCCAAAAAGTATTAGAATCATTAACAGGTCATAAACCGGTTGTCGTAAAGGCAAAGAAAAATGTAAAAGAATGGGGTTTACGTAAAAACATGTCAGTTGCAACAAAAGTTACACTACGGAATGAAGATTGCGCAAATTTCTTAAGAAAGGCATTAGATCCATTTGATAATCGGATTTTGAAAAAAGCCTTTGATAATAAAGGTAATTTTAGTTTTGGTATTGACGAACATATTAAAATTCCTAATGTCAAATACGATCCTGATTTAGGTATTTTTGGATTTAATGTTTCTGTTAAAATAACCCGCCCGGGATTAAGAATCAAAACTCGCAAAAAAAACCGCCGAAAGGTTGGAGCATCCCAATATGTTTCCAGACAAGAAGCAATATATTTTATGGAAAACGTATTTAAAGTCGAGATTGTAGATAAAATGGAGGAAAGATACTACTAAATTCTAAGGAGTAATGATTATTATGAATGAAAAACGAATGAACACATCAATTTCATTAAAAGGGAAAGGATCAAGAGTATGCCGACGCTGTGGATCCCATAGAGGTCTCATCCGACAATACGGAATAAATTTGTGTCGACGCTGCTTTAGAGAAGTAGCTGGAGATTTAGGATTTAAAAAATATTAGGAGAAAATGAAAAAATGACACTACTAGACCCATTAGCAGATGCATGCAGCTGTATTAAAAATGCAGAAGTTGTTTGCCAAAGTTCTGTGATAATAAATCCAAGATCTAAACTTATTGGAACGGTACTTCATATCCTCCAAGCAAATGGATACATCGGGAGCTTTGAAAGTATAGATGACGGACGACAAGGAAAGTTCAGGGTACAATTACTCGGAAGAATTAATAAAATTGGTGTAATAAAACCAAGAAAACCAGTAAAAATTAAAAAAATCGAAATTGAGGAAAAGAATTATTTACCTGCTGTTAATTTCGGATTGATTCTGCTCTCAACATCTCAAGGAGTAATGTCCCACATTGAAGCAAAAGAGCTTCATATTGGCGGGAGATTACTAGTTTACGTATATTAAATGGAAGGATTATCATGGTCAAATATGTTAGAATTGATGAAGAACTCGAAATACCAAAGGGAATCGTTTGCAAGATAAATGAGAAAAAAATCATATCTGTAAAAGGAAAATTGGGAGAAATGACAAAAGACTTTGGGCATGCTAGAAAAATTGATATTCAAATTGTGGGTAACAAAGTATTATTGCACGCAGATTTTCCTAGGAAAAACATAGTTGCTTTGACAAGTACACTAAAAAATATTTTGAATAACATGTTTTTGGGTGTTGATAAAGGATATGAATATCGAATGAAGATAGTTTATAGCCATTTTCCAATTACATTAGAACCTCCAAAAAAAGGGAGTGATGTTATACTTATTAAAAACTTCTTAGGAGAAAGAGCACCAAGAATTACTCATTCTATTGGAGATGTTAAAATAAAAGCGAATAAAGAAGAAGTAATTGTTTCAGGCACCGATAAAGAATTAGTTGGACAAACATGTGCAAATATTCAGAAAAGGTGCAGAATTAAAAATAAAGATAAGCGTGTCTTCCAAGATGGAATTTATGTATATGAAAAATTACTCGGAGATAAGCAGTTATGGGTAATTAAATAGAGGAGAAATGGAGGCAAAAATAATGGAATTACATGAAAAAAAGAGATTACTAAGAATCAGAACTGAGAAAAGGAAGAGAAATCCATCCTTTGCACGTTATGAATCATGGAGATATAAAAAATTAAAGAATTCTGGTTGGAGAAAACAAAGAGGAATTGACAATAAAACTAGAAGGAAAATGAAAATGGGTGTTAAATCTCCTGAACCCGGTTATAGAGCTCCAAAAAAGGTACGAGGATTACATCCTTCAGGTTTAGAAGATATTTTAATTATGCATATTAAAGATTTAGAAAATTTAACTCCTGAAAAACATGGTATTCGTATTTCAACCCGATTGGGTGCAAGAAAGAGAATTAAAGTTATTGAACACGCCCAAGATCTTGGATTTAAAGTATTTAATACAGGTTATTCAAAAGAAAAACTCTTTGAAGAAGATGAATCAATTGAGGAAGAAGAAGAAAAAGAAGAAGAAAAGGATTCAAAAAAAAAATCAAAGGGGAAAAAATAGAGGAGTAGAATAAAAAATGAATGTAAATGCTCAAAAACGATTAGCTTCTGAAATTTTGAAATGTGGGGTAAATCGAGTTTATATTGAACCAAATTTCATAGATGATGTTTCAATGGCTATTACCAGGGAAGATATTCGCAACTTAATAAAAAATAAAATAATTTCTAAAAGGCAAAAGATAGGAATTTCAAGATTTAGAGCTAATATAAATTTAAAAAAGAAACAAAAAGGTCGTGCTCGTGGAATAGGTAGCAGGAAAGGTAAAAAAACAGCCCGTTCACCACCAAAAAGAAATTGGATTAACAGAATTCGCCCATTAAGAAGAGAATTAAAAAAATTACGTAATACAAAACAGATTGAAGTTTCTGAATATAGAAAACTCTATTTAAAAGCAAAGGGTGGAGCTTTCAATTCAGTAGCAACATTACATAGATATATTGAAGAAAATAAATTGATGAGGAATTAAGAATGGCAAGAGGTCCAAAATATAGAATATCTTTCAGAAGAAGAAGAGAAGGTAAAACGAACTATCATCGAAGATTAAAATTAATTATATCACGAAGAAAAAGATTGGTTATTAGATGTTCTAATAAACATACAACTGTTCAAATCGTAGAAGCTTTAGTTCAAGGTGATAAAATACTTTCACAAAGTCATTCTTCTCAATTGGAAAAACAATTTGCATGGGTTCATAATACAGGAAATATGCCATCAGCATACCTTTCAGGATATCTTTGTGGTTTGAGGGCAAAAAAAACCAAAATTCAAGATATAATTCTTGATATTGGAATAATCGTGCATAATGAACGAATTAAAGCAGCCTTTCGGGGATTTTTAGATGCAGGAATTGAAGTTCCTCATGATGAAAAATGGTTTCCTAAAAATTTAGAAGAAAGAGTAAATGGTTCACATGTCGAAACATATGCAAAACTACTAAAAAAGAAACCAGCACAATATAAAAAGAAATTTTCAAAGATTTTGGTGAAAAAAGGAGATCCATTAAAAATTGTAAGTGATTTCGAAAAAACCAAAAAAAATATGGAAGAAAAGGTGTAAAAATAAATGTCAGACAGAAATAACAGACAATCTAGAGGCGGAAGACGTCCTCCTCGAAAACCATTCAAACGAAGGAATCCCCTCGATGATTGGAAACCATTAACCAGATTAGGAAAAATGGTTAAAGATGGAAAAATCACTTCTATTGATGAAATTATTAAAAATAACTATGTAATCAAAGAAAAAGAGATATTAGATTCTTTAATCCCAAATTTAAAAGAAGAAGTAATAGATATTAAAATGGTTCAAAAACAAACCGATGCGGGTGAAAAGAGCACTTTTAAATGTTCTGTAGTTGTTGGTAATCTAGATGGATTTGTTGGGATTAGCTCTTCAAAAAATAAAGAAGTAGGTCCCGGAATCCGAAAAGCAATCGCTAAAGCAAAACTTTCCCTAATACCAGTTAAACGTGGTTGTGGAAGCTGGGAATGCAATTGTGGAGGCCATCATTCAATCCCATTTGAAACTTCAGGAAAAATGGGAAGTGTTCGTGTAACCCTTAAACCTGCACCTAAAGGAACTGGATTAGCATGTTCAGACACAGCTAAACTAGTACTTAAGTTGGCTGGTGTAACTGATATATGGACCATAACAAAGGGTAATACTAAATCTCGTGCAAACATGGCTAAAGCGGTATTTAATGCTTTGGAGAATATGTATAAAGTAATGACACGAGAGGATTGGAATATTTAAAATAATTAGGTGAAAAAAATGTCAAGTTCAACAAAAACTCCTGTTAAAAGAACTAAAAAAAGTTCAAAGAAAACTACTAGAAAAACCACAACTAGAAAGACTACTAAAAAGACAACAACTAGAAAAACAACGAAGAAAGTTGAAAAGAAAGTTAAAAACGTCGAACTTCCTACTATCTCTTTGAAAAAAAATCAAGAACAGGTTGAAGATATTACACTATGCGTTCTTAGGGTAAGAGGAGCTCATGGTATGAGACGTACAATTCAAAGAACACTTCATTTAATGAATCTTTATTCCGTAAATAGTGCCACCATACTAAAAAGTACCCCAATTATTCGTGGAATGCTTCAAAAATCAAAAGATTACATATCATTCGGCCCTGTATCGGAGGATATATTAAAAAATATTCTTAAAAAACGGGCAAGACTTACTGGAAATAAGATGTTAACCGATGCTCACGTT
>JAUWMK010000066.1 GCA_030613185.1 Promethearchaeum sp. | reverse complement strand
TTTTAGAAATCACCCAAATGTGCAATTGATATGAAATAGGGGATGTCAAGAGGGGTGTTTCTTTGTTTTCTCGTTGGCGTGGCTTTCCTTCGCCACGACGGAGAAATATATTAAAAAAAAATCGGGTTTGATTGCTCAATTTAAATATACCCTTAGATATAAAACCCCCCCGTTTTTCGTTTATAGGTTATTCTTCTAATTCTTCTCTAACAAGTTCGGTAAGAGTTCGGAATTTAACGGCATCAGGCAATGGTCCTATGATTTTTAGGTCTCCAGACATATATGCAGATGTTGCATCAATCTCTCCAGTGAAAACACCAGCAGCAGTCTCCCCGGTCATTTCCAATGTGACATCCCCATCATCAGCATCACCTTTTCCAGATGTAAACTTGCCTTCGTCAATTTTTAACCAAAAACTATCAGTATCGGTTAATTTAATTAACAATTTACGGTTCCAACCTTCAACTTCCTCTTGAACATCTTCAGATTCATTGCTAACTCCTAAGAATAAGGTTAAATAATCTTCTAAATCAGCAATTCCGAAACTTCCAGATTCAATCTTGTCCATTATAGCTTCTTTATCTACCATTTTATTGACCTCTAATTATAATACTCCAAATTAGTAGTTTCTATCGAATTTAAACTAATAAATGGATTACATAACAGAATTTGCAATTTATTTTAAATATTTTGAGATTTTGTGTTAAATTATTTTTCAGTCATATAAAGTTGGCTCAAATTTGGACCAAATTTAAAATTTTCAAAATCAACACAATTTTTAAAAGCATTATAATGGTTGCATTATAACGATTGGCATCCAGTAATTTAATTAATATAATTAATGTAATTTTATATAAGTAAGAATTTCAATCTATATTTACTAGTGATAAAAAATGTTAACAATTTTACAAAACACTTTCTTGGACGCATTTGTCAATCTTTTTGCAGATTCGGGCGCAATCATGCTTGTCATATGCGGATTAATGGCTTTACTATGGTTCTTTTATGAAGGAGTTAGACGCGGCTGGGTTAAGCCAAAGGGAGAAGAATGGGAACGAGATAAGGTATCCCGCACATTGAAGGTTATGATCGGATTAGGAATAATATTAGGAGTGATCACACTTTTAACCGGAATTGTAACCATGGTAATGAATATTCGACCATCCATAGCTTATGAGAATAATTATGGGGCACATTTTGATTGGTTAACAAGTATTGCTTTAATAGTAATGGGAATTGCAATGTTCCTAAAACCTCTTGAGGATTTGCCACTAGCGGCATTGATTGGTTTGGCAGCAGGTGCTTCGGCAGCACTTCTGGTTGCTTTGATTCTACCAGCAAACTTTATTGAAGCAGCAAATGGGTACGTTAATATGAAATGGATTTTATTTGGTTTATTTGCCATAATTGCAACGATAGTTGGAGTTGCAATCAAATTCTGGCTTTCAAGCATAGAAGCCATTTCTAAATTTATCTCATGGCCTCCAATGGCTTTAATCACTGCAGCTTTCTGTTTAGTTCAAGGATTTTTGGTCTGGATTGGTGGGCACACGCTAATATTGATCGGTTAAAAAAAAAAAAATTTTTAGATTTTTTTTTATTTTTAAATCAACAAACAGAATTTTTGTCTAAAAGATTATTTTAATAGGATTCAATTCTTTCATGCAAACTAGATATTAAGATAACATTATTTGAGACAAAATTAAGATTGATTTGTTAAATAAACTATTGGATGACATCATAAGAAAAAATAAAAAAAAAATAATAGATTTCTATATTAACTCTATTATTTACGTTTCTTGATTAAGAATGTGGCAGTTCCTAAGAGTGCAACCAGTAAGAACCCGGTTGAATATCCAGGAATTGCTTGTTTAGTTACTATAACATTTACAGAATCAGAAGCTGAACCACCCAATCCATCATTAACAGTAATAACAACTTCATAAGTTCCAACTTCCCAACCTGTGATATTGTATTTAATCACAGATCCAAAACTCTTCCATGTTCCAGTAGCTTTTTCTACTCCATCAACTGAAATCGAGTATGTTAAATCTTCACCAACAATATCATCAGATACTACCCAGCTTATTGATTGATCTGTTTGCCCATAAACATATGATTTATCAGCGGGTGTTGAAAGCGTTGGTGGTGAATTTGTTGTTGTAACAGTTACAGTATCTATACTTTCATGACCTAGATGATCAACAACAGTCATTGTTAAAATATACTCTCCTGCAATACTTGGAGGTGTAAATGTGTAAGTAACAGTACCTTTTTCATCAAAGGAACCTGTAGCTAATTCAGTTGTCCCAAGGGAAATAGTATAATCAAAATTTACTAAATCCGAAATCTCCCATTCTAAATCAATTGATGGGCCATGTGGGAATGTTGCATCTGCAGGTACAGAGTCAAACACAGGAGCACTTGTATCATAGATGAAAGTGGTTCTATCTGTATAATCAAAATTCCATCCATATGTATTTGTCTCAACAAAATATTGACCATCAGCAACACCTTCAACATTAAGATCTATAACCAAGTCGGTTCCTGTAGCAACATCTTCAAAGAGATAACTGTCTCCTGGACTTTGAATTATAATATCATATGCTGTATTGTAAGGAGTTCCAAGACCACTATAATAATCGACTTCTATTTCGTATTCTCCCGATTCTAGAACATAGTATTGGATTATTTCTGGATTTGCCAATGATGCTGCATGAGCTACTTCAACACCATTTGGATCATTCAAAAAGAAATCCAAATCTGTTTCTGGTTGATCCCATCCAAAAGACATTGTGACAAAATCACCTACAACAAGGTCTACGTAATAGTATTGATCAACTGGGCTAACTGTTTCATAGATGTTGATTTCTCGACCAGGATAGATGAATACATCATATACATCAGTTTCATATCCATATGAATTATCTGCATCAGTCCAACCTACTGTTAAATCACCATTAGTAGTCATTACCCCATTGTAATTTAATCCACCGGTTACACTGTAATGCAATGTTGGGGTATTAAATGTAGAAACGCTTTCATTAATCCAGGCCATTCGAATTGAAAATGGTTCCAAAGCTAAAATGGTATCATTCAGATCGGTAGCACTTGAATGAAGAACTAATGAAAATATATCCCAACCTAAGCCAGAATTTGTGTGGTTTTCGTAAGGTTCAGTCCAAGTACCATCCACATAACCATGCATATCTACTAATAATCTTTGCATTTTCCCACCTGGAGTGTTCACATAGGAAAGATACTTTCCAGCCGCAGTAGCATAATCTGTCATCCCTACAACATAACCTGCTGCATCTACAATCCAACAATCTATGGCAGAGCCTTCTAATTCCCACTCTACTTCCAAAAGTAGGGTGTTTGGATCTTCATCTGTAAAACCACTAGTATTAAGAACAAAATCATAGTACCGCCAATCACCTGTATCAGGGCGCCAACTCCAATCTATTGCACCATACATTCCGTTATCGTTAATTCTATTGGTGATGCCAGAGATCTCAGTCCAACCATTTTCATCCATCTGACTTACATTTGAAGCAACACTATATCCATAAGGAACGAGTAGCTGATTATCTGCTGTAGTATTAACAACAACGAATCCTCCATACATACCAGGAATTTGATCAGTATCAGTTGTTATTGTTGCACGCAATGTAAGTGGATCAACTTCTGAAACAGATATATGTGAATCGTCCACTCGTTTGAAAGCTCGGATAGCCATGCTAACATCTAAACCATCCCAATCTTCACCGTATGTTTCAAAACCAAAATCTCTAACTCTGATTTGGATTTTAAAATCACCAGTATTCTTAAGAAAATCAGTTGGCATAAATAAAGTCTGAACATTTCCACGATTGTACGCATAATTAATGAAAGTTCGGTTTTCTCCATCAAATCCTTGGATATACACAATCGGTTGTCGAGTACCATTTGTATCTAACCAATCACTTATGCTAAAATTGATACCCACGGACAATTGGAAGAAATCTGCATCTAAAAGATCACCCATATTGAATGTATCAGTTATATTGAAATCACTGAAACCATCATATGTGGTCATTGAATTATTTTGCTCAGTATATTGAGTTTGCATCGTAAAATCGGTAATATCAACATTGGATGAATTTCCATCAATATTAAAATCAATATCAATAGAATCTCCTGGAAGTAAAACGCCCCCATATAAAGATCCATCAATTGTTTCATTTGTTAAAGCAGGATGATCCTCATAAAAATTACGGAAATAGGCAAGTTCAAATCGATCGACAATATTTT
The DNA here is from genome assembly GCA_030613185.1 of Promethearchaeum sp. Taxonomy (GTDB): domain Archaea; phylum Asgardarchaeota; class Lokiarchaeia; order Sigyniarchaeales; family Promethearchaeaceae; genus Promethearchaeum. The sequence goes on along the minus strand of JAUWMK010000066.1, from coordinate 11,599 downwards.
TAATAGATTCATTGGTTTGAGCCCTTAATATTTCATCTCCATTTGTATCAATATCACCTCTAATATATGCAACAGCTTCTCGAGCATCTGCACGACCGTTTCCTTGATGGTATACATCATATCCAAGGTCTTTAGCAGTAGATTTGATTATTGTTTTGGCTACCATAGGATTCAAAGGAATACCAGGATTTTCTTCTGCCCAAGCATCATATATTAAACCCATTACACCTGCAGTCATTGGACAGGCTTGAGAAGTTCCACCAAAGTAATCATAGTTGTAATATCCACCAACTCTTGTTGGACGTGTCCAATCTATAGGAGTTACACTAAAATCGAACGCCCCGACATTAACAACATCCAATGTTGGATAGCCAAAATTATTTGGTCCTGCATCACTCCATCCAATAATTTGATCTGCAGGCTGATCTTCATAGGGATATCCCCATATTTGTCGAATCCAATTGTTTGTAGATGCACCTACCATCAATGCTAATGGTGATTGTCCACCTTGACGATTTGTACCTGTTCCAGGTCCACCGTTTCCACTGGAAGTCAGCATTAAAATACCAGGATAATCAGGATCTATATATGTAGGAACCGATAAATAATCCATGAGCATTGTGCTAAAATCAAATCCACCAACTATTCCATCATAATGAAAATCGCTATATCCCCAACTGTTTGAAGAAACATTTGCAGCATGACCACTATTTGGTACGAATTCCCAGGTATTATTCTCATTAATAGGTTCAAATCCTGCTGCCCATGACCACCCGTAGAATACCTCAGCTTCACCATATCCTTTACTGGCGATTAATTTTGCGTCAGGAGCTATTCCTTTTAAATCATAGATCCCTTCTTTATCAATCCCAGCATTCTTGTAAATTTCATACTCTACCGACCTACCCAAAGCATTCGATGCACAAGAAGTTCCATGACCATTAATATCCCACATATGAGCAAAAACTCGACCATTTGAATTAATTCCGTGAACAAAAGGTAATGCATTTTTGGAAAAGTTCTCCGTATGATCTAATGATGTACTTAGCCCTCCAATTGAAATATCATTATAACCATCTGGGTATCCATAACCGTGTGTTTTATTTTCAAGATCTGCAGACAGTTGATAATCTCCACCATTGGTTTTAGGTAATTCATCTTCAAAATCCCATACTGTGGCACCAAATTCAGGATCTGAAAGCTGCCAATCCCACCATAATGTATAGTTATAACCTGCATCAAAATCAAGATATAAAGTATCGTAGGCAGCATCATTATTTCCATCAGCTAAGATAAAAGGGATTAACGTGTCTTTGTATGTTTGGTATCCATTCAATGAATGCACGATTCCAAAGAGAAATCCAGTTGTATTTCCAGAAAGAGCACCAACATGATATAAATCAGGGAGATTTCTCCCATAACCAATAGAATATGAATTACTGTCTGGCTTAAATGTACAAAGATTACTTCTAATCGCACTTATATTTATATTTCCATTAGCATCAGTATGTAATGGATCAAGATAAGCTGGAATTTGCACACCAAAAAACTTTTGCAACAAATCATAACTTACCAATTGGGATAATGCAAATCCGCGTCCTGTTGGATCAATAGACATAGGATTACCATTTGCATCAATTAATTGTGCTCCTGCAAAAGCAGTATGTCCTAAATCAACACCAGAATCCTGAATTTGAATTACAGATGTTGTTCCATTAACACCATAAGTATCTTGAACATATGTTGCACCAATTAAATCTCTTGTTGAAAATACATCAATCGGAGGTGCCATATCCCCAGGAAACTCATCCTCAGAGAATTTATTCTCAATAGGTGTGAATTCCGATGGTGCACCTCGTTCAGCAATTTCAAAATTAATTCCTGCTAGATCTGGAGCACCTTCTAAAATTTCATCAGCTTGTATCATTTTAACTGTAGGATCTAAAGTTAAAGTTTTTAGATTAGCTAAATTACTAACCAAAGCATGAACCCAAGTCATTTTGTCGTTTAAAATAATACTTCCGACTGGTTCAATAAGTCCTCCAAAAGTTTTATCAATTCCTGTTGTTAATAACATGATACTAACTTTTTTCTCGTTCATCACAATTCCAGCAGGAACTTCTCTTGATTCTACCCAATCAACCAAATGATTATCTAATTTGGAAGAATCAAAATATACGTTTCTGTCTTGAATTGAATGCTCCACATCTGAAGGTATAAAATCAGACATAGGAGTAGTGCTCGTTTCTGTAGTTGGAATTGCAACAGCAGTAGATAGAAGCATTGGTAATATAAACATTGCTAATAAAACCGCAATCCCAACATTAAAAGGAGCTTTTTTATTTCTTTTTTTATTCATTTTTTATATCAATTCCATTATTTTCATAAGGAAAATTTTTATTTTTTTTTAAAAAGAAGGAAATTTTTTCCCCCATTTTATAACTGTGTGAAAAATAAATATAAAATTTTTGATTTTCGAATTATTTAAATAGGTAAATTAATTTAAATTGAGATTATTCCGATTATTATTTGTAGGAATAGAACGATTCTAAGTATTATAAGCAGAATGAAAAAATGGGTCATTTGTGGAATAGTTAAAATGAAGATAACACTAATTAAGATGATTATAGTATATTATTGTTTTTTTAAAAAGATTAAAATAAATTCCAAAGAAGTTTTAAACTTCTAACCTCCGTGTATCGAGGAAATTAAAGTAATAGTCAGTGAACTATTAATTTTTTGATGCAATCCCCCGGAAAGCGATATATCTACATCATCAATTAAGCACAGGATCCCAACTGCTAATTTTTTTAAATCACCGTCTAAAAGCTGGGCTTTTTTTGGTGTGAAATATTTATTTTCAACTTGATGAAGGACATTTAATAATGTATCTCCCTTTTTTATTGGGATTTCAGTTTGATCTATTCCCGTTGTGCTTCTTAAGCTGGAAAAGAATCTAATTTTAATTTGAATTGATGATTCAGAATTTGATTCAGTCATTATTTAAATCAAATGGAGACTTCCCAAAAAAATTTTTGAAATCATTTTTGAAGATATGTTAGATAATTTGAATTATTATTTTTAATTATACACATTACCTAAAATGAATTCTTTGGCTACTGATGTTTTTTCTACGTTAAATCAAGTTGGTGAAAATACATATTTTTTTTACACATTTTTTACACGATATTTAAATACTAGTGTTTCTATTATTTAATTACAACCTAAAAATTGTAATGGTGAAAAAAATGAAGAACAATCAAAAATACTATACAGAAAAAAGTGCATACGGCATTATTGCTGAAAAAATGAACAGAACAAGCTATTCAGAAATTAGATTTTAAATTTTTTTTTAATTTTTTATTTTAATGATGTGTATAAAAATTCTAAATATTATAAATTAATATTAATTCAAAACTATAATTACGGAGATAAATTAATGGAGATTCAAGAAGAGACTCAAAAAAATAACGAACTCAAACTCGAAGAACACGAGAAAAATTATTTGGGATACATAGGAATATTAATATCCCAATACTTTTCACTTATTGGTAGTCAAATTGTATCATTTGCTGTAATTTGGTATCTAACCATAACCACCGGAAGCTCATTAATTCTTTCGCTCGCAACTTTTGCAAATTTAGTGCCAATGATCATTATATCACCAATTGCAGGTGTTATAGCCGATAAATTTTCTAAAAATTTTATTCTAATCTTTACTGATGCATTGCAAGCAATAACTACTTTAGGATTAATTATTCTCTTTTACTTAGGCATATTTCAGATCTGGCACATTATTTTACTAATGGCAATTAGAGGAACATGCCAAGGGTTCCAAATGCCTGTTTCTGTAGCAGTAACATCTTTAATGGTTCCTGATGAAAAAATCAAAAAAATTAATGCGATCCAGCAAATTTTCAGTTCAATATTAATGATTAGCACCCCAGCATTAGGTGCATATTTAGCTAGTACATTCCCAATTGAAAAGATTTATTGGTTGGATGTTATCTCATTTATTCCTTCTGCAGTAGTGCTCTTATTCATCAAAATTCCAAAGGTTGCTCAAGATGAAAAATCGCAGAAAATGTCTTTTAAAAAGGATTTTGGTGAAGGGTTGGAATATATAAAAACATCTGGATTAATGCCTGTATTCTTTATGTTTGCAATAGCAAATTTTATTGTAGTTCCCATTTTCAGCCTACTCCCTTTATTGATTGTTGATTATCACGAAGGAACAGTAATTCAATATGGGATTACTGAAATTATGTTCCATGTAGGTTTGTTACTTGGAAGTTTCATTTTAATTGCTTCGAAAAAGAAGTCAACCATGAAATCCGTAGTTATTTTTGGAGCATTACTCTCAGTAAGCATATTGTTAATGGCATTTGTCCCAAAAGGAATATTCTGGCTATTTTATATAACCTGTGCAATCTTAGGATTGGTATTAGCTTTTATAGATACTCAACTTATATCGGTATTACAGGTTAACATCCCTAAGGATTTACAAGGGAGGGTTTTCTCAACTATGTTCACAATTATCAAAGCCCTTAATCCAATTGGTTTGGTAATATGGGGTGTTTTGGGTCAGTATATTCCAATTAATTCGATTTTCCTATTAAGCCCAATTATTTCATTGATAATTTATATAATACTACTAAAAAACACCGATATTACACATTATGGAGAGTAATGACATTTTAGCATTTTAGTATTTTAGTAGCTTATTTCAATCAAGTAGATTGTAAACTTCTTTTTTTCTTTTCCCTTTTACTTCTTTTATTTCTAATTTGTAAATTAACATTTTAATACTATGAGGCAGAAAGTGATATAATAGTAATTTTTTATTACTTAAAAGAAAATAGAAAGGAATCTTAAACATGACTGAAGTAAACTTAAAATCTGAGAAATCTAATGAACCGTCAAAAGCTGTAATCGCTTCTTATGGATCCGGAAAATTCCTTGTTGAATTCTTCGCGGCTGCATTTTCAGCACTCGTATTTAAATATTATGAAACTAACTTAGGGCTAGATCCAATTCTAAGCGCCGTTGGACTTGTTTGCTTTTCAATTTGGAATGCAGTGAACGATCCGCTTGTTGGACACTTCACAATTCGCCCCACACGTTTTGCAAAAAAATGGGGAAGAAGATATCCGTGGATATTTTTCGGTGGTTTCATCTTTGTATTCACACTACTACCCATTTTTATCGTCCCAAGTTTTATTTTATCAAACACGGGAAATAAACAATTATTGTTATTACTTTGGATGATTTTTGCTACATGCACTCACGATACTTTCTTCTCAATATGGGAGTTAAACTATCAAAGTCTTTTCCCTGATAAGTTTCGTGGTCAAAAAATCAGATCATTTGCTGCAGGAGTGGCTACTGTTATTGGAGTCTTCGGGATAGCAATTGGACAAATTCTTCCTACATTAATAATAGATTATAACGATAATCAATCATTTATAACTACTGCATGGATTTTTACCGTTGTGGGATTCATTTTCTTCTTTTTATTGCTTCCAGGTTGTCGAGAGGATCCTGATATGATTGCAAGGTATTTGCAAGAAAATGCCGATATACAAGAGAATAAACGAAAACGCGAATCATTCTTTAAACAAATGAAAGTAGTATTTAAGCAGAAAAATTTCATGGCATTTGTAATTCTATATTTCCTTTACCAATCTGCAACAATGAGTATGAGCGGGTCAGTGCATTATTTAGGGGATTATGTATTACCAGGAGATGCTAGTGGCACTACAATTATATTTGCAGGGATGCTTGTAGGGGCGCTAATTTCAGTGCCATTATGGATATTTATCTCAAATAAAATTAAAAGCAATCAAAAATCGTTGATCTTAGCCGCAATTGGAATAATTATTTCATTATTTGCCATGACTTTTGTTACTTCATATACTGGATATACAATTACTCTTTTCCTTTTCGGGATCGGATTTGGAGGTTTTTGGCTTTTAATTAGTCCTGCTATGGCAGATGTTATAGACGAAATTGTGGTAAAAACTGGTGAACGAAATGATGGAATTTATATGGGTTTTAGAGCTTTCTTTGGCAGATTAGCTTTTGCAGTACAAGCATTAACTTTCGGAATTATCCATGAACTTACAGGTTTTATAAACGAGGCTGGCGCAACACAGCCCGATTCAGCAATTATAGGCATTCGCTTGCATTTGTCTTTTATACCTATGATCTTCGTGATTATCGGGGTTATTATATTTTGGAAGATGAATGATTTAAATCCAGAGAAAGTGAGCGAAATAAAGAAGAAATTAGCAGAAATGAATTTATAGTTTTTTTTTTCAATAAATTTTTTTTTAATCTTGCTTATTCCTACTTATGAATGCAAAGCAAATTTTAGTTTGCGGTTCTATAGCGTATGATTATATTATGGAATTTCAAGGAGATTTGAACGATAATCTCACGACTGATAAAGAGAAAAAAATATTTAACTTAGCTGTTATGCCCTCATCAAAGGAGATTCGATTTGGTGGCACATCTGGGAATATTTCATATAATTTAGCACAAATTGCTGCTCCTACAAAGGTAGTGACTGCTGTTGGTAAGGATTTTGTGGATCTCGGCTATGAAGCACATATTAAACAACATCCAACTTTGGAATTTATAGGAGATATCCATCAAGAATTGTTTACTGCGAGTTGTTATATCGTGAATGATTTAAACCATAACCAATTTATAATATTTCATGAGGGTGCTATGAGCAGATGTCCGCAGATAAGTTTGAAAGAACTCCAAATCTCACCTGAAACAATTGAAATTGCGTCTATTAGTCCAGATAATGTCGGAGCTATGGCAAAATGGGCACGAGAACTTGATAGTCTTGGTATTAGATATATTTTAGATACAGGACAGGTAACTCCAGCTTTTACAAAAGAAGTATTAGAAGAATTGATCCCAAAAGCCTTTCTAGTTATTGGAAATGAGTTTGAAATCCATATGATCCTTGAAAAATTAGGAAAATCACTGAAAGAACTATTAACGATGAATCACAACCTCCTCATTACAAAAGGAGATAAAGGTTCCGAATTGTATTCCAAAAGCGAAAAAATTTTAATAGGAATATGCCCACCAAATCAGGTGATTGATACTACAGGTGCGGGAGATGCATTTCGAGCAGGTTTGTTATATGGTATATCTCAGAATTTCACTTTAAAAAAATCATGTCAAATTGGAGCAGCACTTTCTTCTTTTGCAGTAGAAACGTTGGGTCCACAAACACAAGAATATACATGGAGAAATGTTCAACAACGTTATGAAAAAGCTTTTCATGAGGCAATTAATAGTTAAATGGAATAGGTTTAAATAGAAAAAAATTCAAAGGTGTTATTGAGATGATTTCTGATGGATGAAAGCCTTGATGTAAAATTTGATTCAAATGCAATACTTATTGGTAATAATCCAGTATTTTTATTTTCCTGCGAATTTCATTACTACCTAATTCCTCAAAAAAATTGGGGTGACGAATTAAACCACATAAAAAAATTAGGATTTAATGCAATTTCAGTTTATATTCCTTGGAATTTTCATGAAATTGAAGAGAATAAATTCGATTTTAAATCTGAAAACAAAAATTTGAAGAAATTATTTGATTTATGTAAAAAATACAATTTATATGCCTATTGTAGACCCGGTCCTCGAAGTTCCCATATGAACCAGAATTCTGGTTATCCACTTTGGTTATTTGAGAGATACAATGAAATTCTTGATTCTCCTTTTTCAAAAAAATCCCAAATTAGAAAGAATCAAGTAAATCAGAAAACACCATTAATATCATTATTACATCCGAAATACTTGGAAAAGGTGCAAATTTGGTATAAAAAAATATTTTCCATTATAGAAAATTACCAATACCCGAAAGGAAACATCATTCTTATTCAAATTGAGGGTGAACTTTTATATAATTTCGATGAAATGTATTTTAGTTTCGGATATTCCCTAAACAATCAAATTCTTTATAGAAAATGGCTAAAAAACAAATATCTCTTAATTCCAATTTTTAATGAGATCTATTCATCCAATTATAACGATTTTGAAGATATTTTACCCCCTTCTCCCCCATTAAATCTAGAACATTCAAAAATGGAGATTCTTCCGTATTTAGAATGGTTAGAATTTAAGGAATATTTACTCATTCAATATATTGAAAAGTTATTCGAATTTTTCAATGAGAATGATATTAATCTACCTATAATTTTGAATTTATGGTCGTATAAAAGCCCAATTTCCGTAAATTCACTTTTAAATTCAATTTCTCTTAAAAAATTTCGGAATCCGTTCATAATTAGCTTAAATTTTTATCCAATTGTATTTAATGCTCAAGTTAATGTTAATTGTTATATAAGCTGGCATTCTGAATGGTTAAAAAACCAATCCACAGGACCGACTTTCATATCAAAAATTCAAGAATGCAAGTTTGGAAAGAATTTTGTATGTAAAAATACGCAAAATATTTTAAGACTTTCTTTAGCTCACGGAATCAAATCATTTTCATTCGTCCAACCTCAAATATCAGAACAAATTGAATTTAAATCAGCAATGCGTCGTAAAGAATTGCAAAATTTCAAGAAATTCATAGATCTCCATTTAAAATCACTAATAGAAAGCAAAAAAGTCTACGATCCGTTGACGCTTGCTTATTACCATCCTGTTACACGCTTAAAATCCTTTGATTCCCCAATAAATTCTCAATCATTTTCTTTCCCAATAAATTATGATCATTTAAAATATAGCTATAAGAATCTGATGCAATTACTAACAAAAGCATTTCTACAGTACGATGTCATTGATTTACAAAATATTTCCGATGGAGAGTTAAGTAGAAAACCGTTTTTGATTTTTTATTTCTTAGGATGGATTGAACATAAAATAATGGTTAAATTGCGTAAATATGTAGAAAACGGCGGTACTCTTATAACTTTTGGAGATATTCCAACTTTAAACGAAAATTTAGATTTTGATGACTTAATATCTAATCTCTATGGCGCAAAATGCATTGGTGAATTTCAAGATCATGAAGATTGTATGTTAAATTTTACAGAGAGTAGTGAAAAATTCAATCATATAGAAAACATATTTGAATACGATATAACTAAATTAAAAGACGTTCATATATTAGCTCATGGGGGTAAATCCAAACATATTTTCGCTTTTTCTCGCAAAGTTGATAGAGGGAAAATAATACACTGCGGGATTATGCCAAAAAAAGAAATTTCTTCTCTTAAATTGTTAAATTTATTGCTTGAAGAAGGAGATTTTCCCTTACAAAATATTTCTGCTACACGTGAATGTGTAGCAATCCAAAATGCGACCATTGATGATGAAAGATTTATTACCGTTGGCAATCTGAAATCTGAACCAATAAAATCTGTTTCATTTACATTTTACAATCCACAAAGCCAAAAATATCCAAAAAATCTAAGTATTAATGGAATTACCTTACCTCCCCATACTTTTTCAACATGGCATGCATTTAAGCAAATTGCAAATGAAGTAATTATTCATTATTGTACTGGAGAGATCTTCGAAATTACAAAAAAAAATGAAGAACTCACTATTTCCATTCGATTTTTAACACATCCATCTTTTCCTAATGATTATTCTGGAAAAATCTGTCTTTGGGTTTCAAAAAATGCTTCGGAAATTAAAACTCAAAATGGAATTATTGAAATTACAAATGAGAAGAATGAAGAAAATGAAGGAAAATATAAAAAATTTAAAGAATTTACAATTCTTTCTAATTGTGAAGCAATTTTTTCGTTTAAAATAGGTAAGAAAAATTTTACTTTCAAAATTCAGAAATATTACGTTCCAGGAGATGAAATTTAATGTCAAAAATCGGACCATATGATAAAAGTGATTTAGCAGAGAAATTACTAACTATTTCTGATGAAGAAATGAGCGCATTCCATAAAAAAAGAATGGATAAATACAGATTATATTACATACTAGTAATAATATTAGCTATTCTAAGTGTTGTATTTATATTTTTGAATATTTCTTGGATTTCAATAGTTTGCGCAGTAATTGGGTTCGTAATCGTAAATATCACGAGTTTTAAGAGAAATAAATGGAAAAGGGTATATGAAAATTTAATCTATCTTAAAAAAGAGAGACAAAAAACATTGAATGAAATGGATAAAGGAAAAAATAAGGATAAATATAAGCGTTCGGGCATCAATTAATAAGTTTAAAGCGAATCAAAGAATTTTTTAAAGGTTTTTAGAATTACATCAACGCTATAATCGACATCATCTTCATTTAACCCGTAATGTGTCACAAACCGTATTCTTTGACTTGTATCATGTGTTTTAATTCCCACATTATTTAATAAATCTACAATTTTTGGCATTAAAACATTTTCTGGGAATTCCACCATTAAAATATTTGTATCTGGTTTTTGAATATTGATTTGAAGACCTGAATCTAATAACCCTTCGTATAATCTAAATGTATTTTTATGATCTTCGGCCAATCTAGTAGTCCAATTTGATTCTAATGCTATAAGTGGCATCGCAGCAACTATCCCAGCTTGTCGCATTCCTCCTCCCAACATTTTTCTAAATTTTCTCGCTTTAGTGATCAATTCAGTTGATCCAGCAAGGATTGAGCCTATTGGGCATGATAATCCTTTTGATAAACAAAATTGAACGCTATCAACATATTTAGTAAATTCTGTAACATGTTGATTTAATGCTACAGCAGCGTTAAATATACGAGCACCATCTAAATGAATCTTCAGGTCATTTTTAGTTGCAAATGATTTCGTAGATTTAAAAAGGTCTATAGGTAAAGCTATACCTCCGTGATCATTATGAGTATTTTCCAAACAAATCAAAGATGTGATAGATTCATGAATATCCTTGTGCCTTATTAAAGGTTGCAATTTATTTGGAACAAAACTACCTTTATCTGAAGGAAAAGTTCTTACCATCAAACCTCCTATTCGTGCAGCGCCTCCAACTTCCCATTTATAAATATGGCTACGCTCTTCTACCAATATTTCATCACCGGGTACAGTTTGGGATAATAAAGCAATGAGATTACCCTGAGTACCAGAAGTGGTGAGCAGGGCAGATTCTTTTCCAACAAGTTTGGCTGCTTTTTGTTCCAACTCATTAACGGTTGGATCTTCCCCTTCAACATCATCCCCCAAATCAGAATTTTCTAAAGATTTGAGTTTTTTCCACATGCCAGGAGAAGGTTTAGTAACAGTATCCGATCTAAAATCTATTATTTTCATAATATTTCTTATTTCATTCTAATTTTACATGAATAAAAAATTGAATTAAATCTGATAACGTTCTCCCGGGACTTTGGAAAAAGGAGAAACGTCTTTGATGTGTGGAATTTTTGTTAAAAATCTTACAAGTCTCTCGATTCCTAAACCACCTCCTGCACTGGCAACCAATTTTCCATCTTTTGCTTTATCCAAATAGAATTTAAAAATTTCGGGATTCTGATATCGTTCTTTAATTTTTCGCAGTAGTATTTCATATTCAAAATCACGCTCTCCGCCTGAAAGAGCCTCACCAAAACCCTCTGGATATATTAAATCATAATTCAG
>JAUWMK010000068.1 GCA_030613185.1 Promethearchaeum sp. | reverse complement strand
GAGGCGAAATTGAAGTTGCAGATTATACACCAGCAGGAACCCAAGAAATTGGAGAGGTTGCCCTAAAAGCAATGGGTGATAAAAATGGTGTTCTCTTAACAAATCACGGAGTATTAGTATGTGGAAAGGACATGAAATCTACAATTAAAAATGCTAAACTAATCGAGAAATTATCTCATATATATTGGGGAGCAGCTCAAATCGGAAAAGTGCAAGCAGTAGCCCCTGAGCATTGGCAAAAATGGTTGGATTTATATAAGGCAATGAATAGCACAGTGTCTCGGAAGAAAAAAAGTAAATCAAAAAAGTAAAAAAAAGAAATTCAGACGGTTTATAAAATAATGATCACAGTATGATATATGTTATGGGCATTTCTGGTGAAAATGTAATATGACTGAAATTCAAAAAAAAACACAAAAAACGCAAAATCGATGGTTAGTGGTATTAGCAGCAGTTGTTCTCGAGTTAGCTTTAGGAGCGATTTATGCATGGTCGACTTTTGCAAGTTATTTAAAAACTGAAGAGGGATGGACTAGCACTCAAACCCAATGGGTGTTTTCAGCAGGGACCTTAGCACTAGCAATTACTGTAATTTTTGCAGGAAAGCTGAATGAAATCTTAGGACCACGAAAATTGATAATATTAAGTGCCATAGTTACAGGCAGTGGATATATTCTGGGAGGTATTTTACCCTTGACCCCAATTTGGACCACCATAACAGTGGGAATAATTGGTGGAGGTGGTATCGGTATTGCCTACGCACTACCCATAAGTGTATGTTCCAAATGGTTTCCCGATAAAAAAGGTTTGGTAGTTGGTTTAGGAATGGCGGGTTTTGGGAGCGGTTCGTTAATCTGGCAATATTTATTGAAAGGCATATTCTATGATGCTGTTGGAATCAGGTGGACTTTTGTTATTTACGGGATTTGCTTTATTGTAATGATTATGTTCTCCTATTTCTTTTTGTATAATCCTCCTACGGGATACACTGTAGCATGTTATGACGCGAGTGTGAAGATTGATGCCGATGATACTACGGAAGAAGTAAATTTCACAAGGAAAGAAATCTTGAAAATGCCCCAATTTTATTTTCTGTTTTATACTCTTATGGTAGGGTCGGGAGCAGGATTAATGGTTATTGGAATCGCTAAAATCTGGCCTCAACAAGTTCTAACAGATTTAGGTTATCTAAACGCCGCAGAGATTGCCACATTTTCAGCAGCAGTTATCTATCCCCTTTTTAATGGTTTGGGTCGAATTATATGGGGCTGGTTATCAGATAAAATTGGCTGGAAAAAATCGATTATAATCATGGATACCGTGCAAGCTATTACCATTTTCTTAATTGTGCTTTTAGTTCAAACACCTGCTACCCTATTTATAGGCATGGCAATTATTGCCTTTAATTACGGAGCTAATTTCACAGTATTTCCAATGGCAACCGCAGGAGTTTTTGGACGAAAATATCTCTCTTCAAATTATGGATGGGTGTTTTTCTCATTTGGTATTGGTGCTTTATTCGGACCTTCCTTAGGGGGATATTTTAATGACGCTGGAAATCAACTTACTGCCTTTATCATTTCGGGAGTTAGTTTAGCGATTGGTGTTGTATTAACTTTCTTGATTAAGCAACCTAAAAAATCCCAAAATTCAACTTCAAACTAAAATTAAAAACCAAAATCAACAATTTTTAAATTTATATTTTTTTCTTTTTGTTTATGAAAATCACGTTTAAACCTTTTATATCTTTTAATTTGGGCCATATATTTAAACATTTCTTTCATTAAGATAATAAAACGTTTAAGAATCATATCTTTGGGAAATTTTTTCATTTTTTCTTTAAAATCAATCCCTTGGACACCTGTAACCATTCGAAAAGTGCAATCTTGATTAGTTGTACAATCGATACAATTCTTCCTATATTGAGGCTCAGAATCAAAGAAATCTGCATCATCTAACAATGTTTGGTACATATTGAAAAGGAAAGAATTCCCATCCCAATTTTCAATCATAGATCCGAAATTTTCAAGGAAAATATCAATACTGAGTTGTAATCGGTTTTTATAATCGTCGATATTATCATTAATGCCAATTGCCATTAACATAATCAAATTATTCGTGCCATTAGCCAAATATTGAAATTTTTCAAAAGTAACATGCTGAAGTTCCCCTCCAGATTTTTTTGCCATCTCTGTTAAAACAGAAAAAAAACCACTAATTAGAAGAGGATCTTTATCAACCATTTCATCTTTAGACAGAACATCGCAATTATTCCCATTTGGGCAAATATAATTTGCGCTAAAATATGGAAGCCCATTTGGATTCATAGCTATTAAGTTTCTAATTCCCATTTTCTTTCACTTTTTACATTATTTCTTTAATTTTAAATGTTTTATTGATTTTTTAAAAGTGGGTATATTTTTTTTCAATGATTTGATAAGATCATCAAAACTTTCTTGGTTGATGTTATTTTTATCATGGTAATCCATAAATAAATTAAAAATATTAATTATCTTTTCAATTAAAATTGTTTTTCTCGAATTATATTTTTTTGAATTGTCCACAACCAGAACTAGTAAGTTCTTTTCATCACCATTTGTGATTATTGAAAAGTTTTTTAGATCCAATGTTTTTAATTTACCGCCTTGGAGTTCAGTTCCAATAGAAAATAAGGCATTTGCCATTCCAAACAACATATTAGGATCTATATTTTCTTTCAAAGTTAGTTTTTTAATAAGCTCTGAATTTTCTAGAATAGCTATCAAATCACCTTCAAACTTACCAAATAAAATGTAAAAGATCACAGAAGTTCATCTCCTAAATTATAAACATTAAAAGCAAAATTAATAAATTTTTATTTCTAAAATATTGCAGTTTAATAATATTATTGGGATCGTACACAGATAATATTAATATATTATATTTCTAAGATTTTACTTTTATTCGATGAGAAATATGCAGCAATTAGAAATGTCAAATTTTGAGCAGAAAATGCATTTAGAAGCTGCACTTTTTCTTTCAAATCAAGGAATATCAATTGCTGAACTATCGAGAAAAATGAATCTTTCTCCCAAAACCGTTAGGAAATTAGCTAAGGAATTAATAAATGATTATCAGAATCTATTGGGATCTCTGGAAATCTATGAAAATGAGGAAATAATATCAATGCGAGTGAGAAATGATATTATGATTGACACAAAATTAACTAATTTCCTTCATTCCCCTAAATTAAAAACAGGAGAAATAAAAACTCTGGGCTATATTGCAATCAATCAACCTATTGAACAACAAGATATTATTGATTTTGTTGGAATCAGTGCAAAACGCTCAATTCAACAATTATTCAAGCAAAATTTTATTGTGATGTCAAAAATACAAAATAAATATTTGGATGAGAATGGAAAAGAAAGAAAGAAAAACACCAAAGAATTTAAAACAACACAATTTTTTGCAGATTATTTTGGTATAGAGAATAATATTAATCAAATTCAAGAAAAATTAAGTCAGTCGATTTCAAAATTTTCGTAAAAATAATCAGTAATCCCTAATGGATTGAATAATGAATTTTCTGTAAGATTTGCAGTTCCAATTCCAGAAACATTGTTAATGATTGTTGAAAGCACGTGAGAACAACCAGTAGAGAATCCAAATAATAATTCTAATCACTGGTTTCTATATAATCATCCATCTTTTCTATATTTCTATTTTGCATCCTTAATTCATTTGGAGTTGAAGTTTGCCATTCATCTGTTGGCCAGTAATCAGGATTCCAAGAATTTTCCGAGATACTTTGGTTTTGCATTAAATGCAAAATATCTAAAATCGGTTGGTATATTATATAAATCAAATTGTTGATTAAACTGATTGAACAGCACTATTTTCATTTTCTAATTGCTTTAATACATTTTTAATAGATAGATTTATGACCGAAGTTACACCTTCTATGTTAGAAACGCCCAAAAGATGCTCTACGCGAGCCATAGTAACATCTCTATGTGTTATTATGATAAATTGTGATTTCTCAGAGAGTTCTTTTATCATATCAGCAACGAGTGCAGCATTTACATCATCCAAAGCAGCATCTATTTCATCAAGTATGTAATACGGTGACGGTACGTGCATTTGGATCCCCAGGATTAAAGCTATAATTGTTAAAGTCTTTTCTCCTCCACTCATTGCTTGTGTCAGACACCACTTCTTTTCTCCTGGTCTGGCTAGAATCTGAACACCTCCTTCAAAAGGATCCTCCAAATTTTCCAATTCCAATTTAGCTTCTCCACCTATGGATAGTCTTGAAAAAATATAACCAAAATTCTTATTAATGGCATTAAATGTATTTAGAAATACTTTTTTCTTTTCTTGTTCAAGGGATTCAATGAAATCCAGAATTGCTTCTCGTTCTTTAATGACTTGTTCATTTTTTTCTTCAAGTTCATTGAATCTTCCTTCAATTTCTATATATTTATCTATTGCCCGAAGGTTTATTGTGCCAAGTTGATTTTTTTGCAGTTCAATTTTCACAATTTGTTTTTGATGGCTTGATTCTGATACTTTTAGTAATTCTTCAGGGACTTTAATCTCAGGATCAACGAAACATTTCCATTCAGAGATTTTCTCCTTATATTCAATGGTTTTTACTTCAAATGTATTTAAATTCATTTTAAGTGGATAGGCTTCATTTCCAATTTGACCTGATTTTAGCTGATTCTCTGACATTTCAAAAGTTAATTTTTTCTTTTTATTCATCAAGACAGTTAGCGCTGTACTTTTATGGCTGATTTTCTCTTCTAAAACTTTGACTTCTACTTCATAGTCTTTTAAATCGCTTGAAAGTTCTTCAATTGATGATTTAGTAGTGTTTGTGCTGTGATTTCTTTGATTTAATTGTGTTTGAGCCGTTGTTCTATTAGAACTAATTGTGTCTGTTAGTGATGTGGATTTTTTAGTAAATTCAATTTCAATTTGAGTAGCTTCTTTTTGGAGAGTTTTAAGTTGATTTTCATTTTGTTTTAATTGTTGCTTAATAGATGATTCTTCTGATGAATCTAATTTTTCTTGTATTTTCATTTCGTTTTCTATTAATTCAGTAAGCTTTTTCTTAATTTCATCAAGATTTTGCTCTAATTTATTTTTTTGAGCATTATTACCATCCATTTCTTTGATAATCCCTTCAGTTTCGTTCTCATCACTATTAATGGATATTAATAATTGTTCAATACTTGCTTTACAAACAGCAATTTGCTCACTAATTTCTTTTGTCTTATTTGCTCCAGTTATTTTTAATTTGTACAAACGTGATATTTCTAAACGATGAGCATTGATTTTTATATCTAATTCACTAATTTGCCGTTGAATTATTTGATATGTGCTATCTAATTCTTTAATTTTCTGTTGATCTTGATTACTATCAAAACCCAGTCCTTTTGACTTACCTTTTTTACTCCCACCTGTCATTAAATTGGATCCTTCGACAATATCGCCTTCTAAAGTAACCCTTTTTGCTGGAACATTCAATCCACGAGCAGTTGGAACATCTTTAACAATAATACATCTCCCAAAGACATACTCAAAAGCCTCTCTATATTTTTCAGAAAATTCAATTAAATCCACGGCACGACCAAATATTTTTGGATCTTCAGGTAATCTAGAGCTAAAAGGTTTATATTTAATGTTTTCAAGAGGGATAAAGGTTGCTCTCCCTAATTTATTCTGTTTAAGATAATTTATACACTTTTCAGCCACAATTTGGTTTTCTACAACAATGAAATTAAAGCGATTTCCTGCAGCATATTCCATAGCAGTGTAATATTTTTTTGAAGTGGAACCTAATTGTGATATTGTCCCATAAATTCCTTTAATTTTACCAGTTTTATTTAAACTTAATATTGCTTTTTGGGCTCTGTTATTTGAATTCATGTGGTTAATTATTTTTACTTTTGATTTTAATTCAAAAAGTTCTTTTTGAGTTTTATTTGAAATTAAGGTCATTTCTTTATGCTTAATATTCCAGCCTTCGATTTCTTTTTCCATACGGCTTATTTTTTTCTCAATTCCATTTTTTGAGAAGTCAATATCTTCTAACCCAAGTTTTTGTTTCCTTTCAATTTTAAGATTCTCAATTTTAATTTTTAAACCATCTAAAATACTGTGGCTTTCAAAGATTTTTTTCTTAATCTTTGATTTGGATTCAATTAATCCCTCAATTTTTTGTTCAATTAGCCGAAGATCGCTTGAATTATGATTTTTATCATCTTTAATTTGATCTATTTCGGTTTGTAGCCTTTTTGCATTTTCTTTAATTTGTATGTATTCAACATCAATCTTTGAAAGTTTATTTTCTAAATCTTGAATAATTTCAGTTTTTTCATCAATTTGCGCGTTAATTTTTTGTTTTTTGGCTTCTATCTTTTTAATTTCTTTTTTTAATTTTTCTTCTTGTTCATTAATTTGGTTTAAACGTTCTTGAAGTTCCAATTGTTCTTGTTGGTAAGTTTTCAAGTTCTTTTTAGCATAAGATAATGATGTTATTAACTCAGTCACCTTATTTTTCAATATTTTAAGCTCATTTGTCATTTGAAGCAATTCAGAATCTTGCAATTTTTGAATTTTTGGCTCTAAATCCACTATTTTATGCTTAAGAATTTCGATTTCCTCTTTTAATAAAATCTCCTTTTTATCGATTTCAGAAATTTTTTTGGTGATCTCTATTTTCTCTTCAGCCATATTTTTAATTTTTTGCTCTGAAGATTGAATCTTCACCTTGTATAGCGCGTTTGTTCTGATTTTCTCTTGAGATGTTAATTCTAAATATTTTTCTGCATTTATTTTCTCTTTTTTTAAATCTTCTAATTGTCCGTAGACTTCGTTGAGTAATAATGCAATTTGCCCAAGATTTGCTTGAACTTGCATTAGTTCATATTCAGCAGACATTTTTTTATCATTATATGATGCAATTCCCGCAATATCTTCAACTAATTCTCGACGTTCATTTGAATTCATATTGATTAAACGGAATAGTTCCCCTTGCATGATCATGTTTGACGAATTAGGCAATATCCCCGATAAATCCAACAAATTAATTATCGCTTTGCGCGTTGATCTTTTCCCATTAAGTTTGTAAATACCATTTCCTTTGCGGTCTACTTTTCTAAAAATACTTATTTCTGGAAGATCTAATGAAAATGAGCGATCCATATTATCAAAAATTATTTCAACTGAAGCAGTTTCTGAAGGTCCCATCCCATGACCCCCGTTTGAAATTAAATCTTTAATATTTCGTGCACGGAGGGATTTGGCAGATAATGCACCTAATACGAAAACAAAAGCATCGATTATATTAGACTTTCCAGAACCATTGGCACCAACAATAGCTGTAAAACCATCATCGAAATTTATTATGGTCTTCTTTCTAAAACTTTTGAATCCGATACAAATCATTTTTTTTATTGCCATGGAAATCGTTTACCCTTTAATAAATTAAAATTCGAAAATTGATGATATGGATATTATTTGCATAACTAAGACAAAAAATGGTGATGATATACCAATGTTATTTGGATAACTTTTTTTTTAATAAAATGAACTTAATCGAATTTGATATTATCAATAATAATAATAATAAATATTTTTAACAACATCAAAACATAATTACTTGAGGAAAGAAAAGAAAATGAGCGAAAAAGTTACTGAAATCCAATGCCCAATATGTCAAAAAAATCAGACAATAAAAGTTCCTAGCACTGTTTTTGAAGAGAAAAAAGGAGGAGGAACAATTAAGATTCAGATCCATGAAGGTATTTGTTGTGAACACTCCTTTCTAGCTTTCTTCGACATAGAAGGCAAAAATAGGGGATATGAAACTTTTGATACAACAATAGATCTAACCGATTACCAAGAATCTAAAATTGAAATATTCCTAAGAGATGTTTTGAAGAAATTTGGAGATCATACAATCTATTTAATGTTACACGCAATTTTGCTAAATTCAAGCGTCATTGTTCTGCACGATAAGTATGTATCTGAAGATAATGTTAGCACGAAACGATTGAATATCTTTCTTAACAAATGTTTACCACCAAAGTATCAAAAGCCTCTATTATTCACATCAATGTTAGATTTAGACTATTATAAAACCCAGATCGAAACATCGTTGGTAATAAATACAAGTGGTATAGTTGAAGTCCAACCCTGGGATGATATTTCGCTCGAATATGAGAAGAAAGTAATATCGGATGCACTCAAAATTCTAGATCCACATTTACAGCCAGTGATTTTAGCAGAAGAATTCCGGATTATTTTTGAAAATTGTAGTTATTTTTATGATATTTTAAAGGAATGGCACTCGATATATTTCCAAGACTTAATAAAGCTTTTTAAGGCGCGATTTCCACCCAAGTTCAGCGAATATAATTATGCATTGTATGAACAAGTCGTAAAATCGAGATTTAAAGGCGATATGTCAAGAATCAAAGCAAGTGAAAAGGCGAAAAAGAAAAAACAGCCATCTTCAACGATATTCTTTTTCTAGTTTATTTTTTAGCTTTTTTTACCTTTTTCTTCAAGGAATTTAAATAAATTTTTGACACTGGGTAAATTCAAATCCAAATTATAGTCATTAAAGAAATTTTTTAATTCGTTAATATTTAATCTATCAATTTGATTTGCATCAAAATCGATTTTTCGGTGATAAAACATTAAAAATCCATCTTCTATTTCTTCAATACTGAATAAAATCCCAATTATTTCTGCGGCTTTTGAAGTAAATTGGTAATTTTTAACCATGGGTTCCTTCCAATTTGTTGAATATTTCAATACCAAATAATTCTCAGGAATTTCATCTGATATCGAATATTTGGAAAACAATTCATTAAAGGGAAAATTCCCTTTGTTAATTTCTTCTACAATCAAATTGAAAAGATCGAGATCTCTAGTATAACCATTTAAAAACGCCTTTTCTGAAGAGTAATCTAAACGTAGTATTGGTGAAGCATCTGTTCCCTTCAAAGATCCTTTTACATCATGAGTACGTTCAAATCTCTCTTTAATTTTTTGAATAAGTTCTTTTTTAGATTTCTTT
The DNA here is from genome assembly GCA_030613185.1 of Promethearchaeum sp. Classification (GTDB taxonomy): domain Archaea; phylum Asgardarchaeota; class Lokiarchaeia; order Sigyniarchaeales; family Promethearchaeaceae; genus Promethearchaeum. The sequence continues at coordinate 6,534 of JAUWMK010000068.1, read as the reverse complement.
TTTTCCGAAGTTTTAATTATAGAAATTTCGATAAATGGTTGCATAGATGATAAAACCTATTTTGGAAAAATGCCGTCGAATTTTTAATTTTTGTCATTCTACCAAAACTAATGTTGAATTTTTCTAATATTCCAACTAAAATTGCTAACAAAATAGACGTAATTTTCTGTGACATCGATGAAACAATATCTTCAAATGGAAAAATTCTACCAGAAACCTATTCTTCTCTATGGGATTTACATAAAAATAATATTAAAGTTGTTCCTATTACGGGTCGTTGTGCAGGGTGGGTGGATCATATTGCAAGATTTTGGCCCGTTTCTGGTGTTATTGGAGAGAATGGCGCATTGTACATGTATATGGATAATAAAAACCGTTTAAAAAAAAGATATTATCTTGAAAATCATCAGGTTCAAGAATCGAAAAGAAAATTAGAATTGATTAAAAAAGAAGTTCTAACCAGGTTTCCAACATGTAAAGTAGCCTCAGATCAACCTTATCGAGAATTTGACTTGGCAATAGATTTTTGTGAAGACGTTCCAGCACTCACAATGGAAGAAGTTCAAGAAATTGTCAAAATTTATGAAAAATATGGAGCTACAGCAAAAATAAGCTCGATACATGTTAATGGATGGTTTGGTGATTTCAATAAGCTCAAGATGACTAAAATATTTGCCAAAGACGTATTGGGTTTATCCCTTAAGGATGAATTGGATAATGTACTCTTTATTGGAGATTCTCCTAACGATCAATCAATGTTTGAATTTTTTTCGATTTCAGTAGGAGTTGCAAATATAACTAAATTCATAGATATAATTACCCACTCACCACGATATATAACTAAAAAAGAATCAGGATTAGGTTTTGCTGAAATGGTACGTGTTTTATTAAGTAAAAGAACTAAAGTAGATTAAAATAAAAAAATTAAATTAATCATCAGCATCTTCTGCGATTTTTAGCATTTTCATTAAGCTTTTTTGAATTTGAGCTTCAGTTTTGGAAGTAATTTTATTTTCTTTTACACTGATTATGGGGTTAATATTATTAAATTTTAGATGATCTATTAGAATTTGAAGTGATTTAGCAGCATCTCCACCACCACCATGAGTTATGAAACCAATTGCAGGTTTATTTTTAAAATCTTTTTTATATTCTAGGATTTCATCAAAAAAAATCTTAATTTGACCCGCTACATAACCGTAATAGTCAGGACTTCCGACAACTATTCCAATAGATGCCCGTAAAGATTCAAGATCCATTTCTTGCGCTTTCATCATTTCGATTTCATATCTATTCGGAATAAATTCGCGAAATATATCCCAGAAACGTTTTGCAAGCTGGTGGGTGTTCCCTTCCTTAGAATAATATAAAATAATAAATTTTTTTTTCATATAACTCAAATTTTGTATTTTACCTTAAAAAATTTTATTTTTTCTTATTTTTTGTTTTTGAAATTAACCAATGATCAACTAAAACAATTGCAGTAATTGCTTCAATTGCAATCAAAACTCTTGGAACGATACAAGGATCATGTCGACCTTTTATCTTCAATTCGGTCATTTTTTTAGTCTTAAAATTTAGGGTTGTTTGAATTTTACCTATTGATGCTGTTGGTTTGATTGGCACTCTGAAAATTATTGGAGTACCAATAGATATTCCGCCAATAATACCACCACAATGATTTGATTTTGTTGCTATTTTTCCATTTTTTAAAATATATGGATCATTATGCTCGGAACCTATCATGGATGCAGCTTTGAATCCGGTACCAAACTCTATTCCTCTTGTTGATGGAATTGAAAGAATGGCAGAAGCAAGATCACTTTCGAGTGAATGGAACCATGGATCGCCCAAACCGGGAGGATAATTTTCTATTTGAATTGTTACTGCTCCCCCTACTGAATCTTCTTGTTTAATAACATCATCAATTAAAGCTATCATACGCGGAGTAAGTTCTGAATCCATTCCCCGAACTTTGTTAGATTCCACCTTTTCTTGAATTTGCTTAGCTGAATAATGGTTTTCATCTTTTATAGAACCAATTTGAGATGTATACCCCCCAATCTTAATACCTTGTTGCATTAAAATTATTTTTGCAATTGCACCTGCTGCGACTATTGGTGCAGTTAATCTTCCAGAAAATCGTCCTGAACCTAATAAATTGATTTCAGATCCATATCTTAGTCTGGCAGGATAATCAACGTGAGAAGGACGGTAAATATCTTCAAATTGTGAATAATCTTGAGAGCGTATTTCTATATTGGGAATCGTAATTCTTATTTTTTCTCCAGTAGTAGTTTCATTTTTTACCCCTTCAGTAAAATGAAATTTATCTGGTTCATTCCTCTGAGATGTTAAATTATTTTGAGCAGGACGTCGTCGGTTTAATTCATTTTGGATAAAATTAATGTCAAGTTTTATATTTTCTGGCACACCCTTTAATATAATTCCAATTTCTTCACTATGAGATTCCCCAAACAATTCAATTTGAAAGAAACGACCAAATATATCTTGATTCATCAACATTTTATCTCCTACTCTGATTTTTGAGCAAATGAAAGAAGATATTCTCTAAAACTTTTTACAGCGATTTGTAAATCTCCACTATTATCAATGATAATATCGGCATCAGGAAAATTTTGATTTAGTTTAGCGCGTTTTACTCGTTCTTTAAATATTTCCTCATCTTCTGCTTCTCTTCCTCGTGATTTAACACGAGCTAAAGTTATTTCATACGGAACCTTTACAAATATGACTTTTAAATTGGGAAATTTTTGTCGAGCTTCCAGAATAATTGTTCGACTAACGTTTATAATGACAATAAATCCATCAGAAAGCCATTTCTCTACTAATTTTGGGACCCCATAATCGAGATCATAAATATGCCATGTTAGTGAAAATTCATGATTATTCTTCATTTTTATAAAATCTTCGGGAGATACTGAGATAAATGGTTCTGTTTTATGAGAAGGACGCGTGATATATCTCTGTGGAACTTTGATAGGAATATAATTTTGCGGCCAACTGGATAAAACTTCATTAAGTATGGAGTCCTTTCCGCTACCTGAATTACCAATTAGTAAAAAAAGCACCCCTTTTTCCATTCAATTTCACTTTTTTTCTGTTGTTATTTTTTCTGCTTCTATAATTAGCTTAAAAGATTCTTGAAGTTTCTTTGAATCACGCCACGAATTTCGAAGGGTTTGCTGTTTCGTATAATATTTTGCGAAATACTGCATTGTTTTTGCAAACCATTTGGATCTATATGAACGTTTAAATTCTTGTTGGTCGTCCTTATATTCTTCAAGAGGTAAATTCTGTAATTTATAACGTTTAAACACAATCCCCTTATTAAATACTTTCCACATATATATATTCAATTTACTAAGAGTTTCGGGGCGATATTTATTTAATTGCATATATATTTCGAAATCTGAGATTGGGAAGAACTCAATCCATCTATCTTCTTCTCCATTTTTATGTTTTCCTTTTGAAATTAGTTGTAAATTCCAATCATCCTTTACCAAATCAGAAATTATTGAGGGAATCCTTTTAACAGGTATATTAGTTGCATTAGAAATTATTCCCGCAAAATCAGAGATATTTATTCGGAATTCATCTGGATAATCTATAATTTCTGCGATTCTTTTCAAATATTCACTTCTAACCAAATTAAATACTAAATCATGCTCATCATAAGTAATTGCTTTATAAAGAATTTGCTCCTTTTCCTCTTGACTTTTTAAGAAAGAAGCTTCATCTTTTATTTTTTTTCCGTATTGAACTGAAAGAGATTGAATGAAATAAGATGCTTGATTTTTTGAAGATGTGTAAGACCCCTTTCCAAAATTCATTCGTTTTCTTTGCTTCTTTCGAATTAAAGTTGAAAATCGATCTTGCATGTATTTTTTAGCCTTTAGATCATCTTCACGTGAATATTGATCTGTTATTGGAAGAAAGTGGATAAAAAATTGCTTTGAACCATCCTTTACCTTTTTCTTTGTTAATTGTAGATCCATATATTTCTTATCAAGTTGTTTTATGAGGTTTAAAATTGAATCATAAGGAAGATTGGTTATTTTTTCCAGAGATAGAGTTATTTCTTGCGAAATGCTATATTTATCACCACGTCTGATAAATTCTCGCTTGAGAAATTTCAATACTGTGCTCATTTTTTCATCTTCTGATTTAACATTTTGCTGGTCAATATGAAGAAACATCGACATCTCTTGTGGTTTACGCCAATAAGCGATAATTGTAATCCCTAAGAAAAGAATGATTAATATTGGTAAAATTAAATGATCATAAGTAATAAAACCTGCAAAAGAACCATGCGCTAAAGATCCATCGGTAAAAATCATCCCAATGCGAGCGGAAGTTTGCGCAAAGATAGTACTGATTAAAAACATAACCAATCCATCTTTAGAAAGAATCAAAAAACCAGATTGAAAGGTTTTTGATAAATCTCCAACGATCCAAATAAGGAATATTATTGCTATAAGAAATTCAAAGAAGAAAAAACCTCCCCCTGATGAAGAAGTTCTATTTAATACTATGCTGGTTCCTAAAAGAAAATTAGGATCTAGGAACAGATATAGAGCAACATTATAAAGAGCGTAGAGGAACATTACAAATGTTATCCATGCAAAGGTGGAACTATCGAAAGCACCCGATTTTCGAGTTTCACCTTTTTTAAAAGTTAATATAGATTGTAGGAGAATAAAAATGAAAATAAAGAGAAGACCAACATAGATCATCGGCATAATAATTTGCATTTCATTTTTATAGAGGGAGACTGCAATATCAGGAGCTTTTGCAGGATGTCCTATGAAATCTAATGTCCAAATCACGATAAAATAACGAAAGATTATCGAAATAAATGTTAAAAGACCGAGAATGAAATAAGGAGTAAATCTTGCAAGAAATGATCGAAATGGTGAATACTTAGCAGTCCACCGCATTTCTAATTTTACTGCAAATTGTTTACTTCCAGAATATAACCGGATCGATTGAAAAATTAACCATACTGTTGATCCAATCAACAATAAAGGATATTCATAGCCCCATAGGTTATCTAGGTAATAGATTATTACAAAATTTGTAATTTGTAAAAAGATAATAATTAATATTTGCTTAATGGCGGTTTTTTTCCCGAAAAACCAAGTTATTATCTTTTCATTGGAAAATAATAATGCAAGATCGATGAATGTGAAAGTTAGAGCGATTCCAAAGGAATAAGGGTCCATAAAGCACATATAGCATAAAATTATTTCAAACAGTGTATCAATTTCACTATTATTCAAGAGATAAACAAATATGAATGAATATAATGCAAAAAACAGGAATAAACCTACCATAGGCTTACCGATATAACTGGGTTTGTCAATGCGTTTCTGTTTTTTTGTGCGACCGAGTAAAATTTCGCGAATTAATATTAAATTTAGTTTAACATCCATTAGTTAAATTAAATTAAACAACGTTACTTAAAAAATAATTAACATATAAAAAAAATTGAATTACTAATTGATAACCAATGTGGGAATGTGATAATTGCGGGAAATGCTGTATAGCGTTTATTAATCAGATTAGATTTCAAGATAATGAACCCATATTTGATCTATTTGAAAGATCCCAGAGTTTTCAGCAAAATCCTCTGATCACTCTTTTTTTTAGAATAAAAGATTTCTTTGAGAAAGTCATTGATGGAAAAAAGCAATATTTTGTCCCAATAAAATCAGATTTACTTCAATATTTAAATGAAGAAGAAAAAAAAAAATTCAAAATTTCAAGCAACTCAGAAACCGATCTTAATGGCAAAGAATGTATGTTCCTATCCTGGAAAACTGTAAATAATAGAAGAATATCTTTCTGTCAAATTCATGAATATAGCCCCAAAATGTGCAAAAATTACCCATCCAGCAAAGGTGGCGTCTGTTTAAACCACCATGAGAAATATTATACAATAGAATTTTATGAATATCAAAAGAATAAAATTGGATTTGGAATAAAAGTTCTGAAAAAAATTTATGGCGAACGAGTAAAATTTAATATTGGATTTGATATAATTTGTTTTTTAATGGATTTTGGAAAATTTCCATATGATAAAGTTAAAGATTTTTTCATTAAAAATTTCCAAACATCATCTTCTGATTTTATGAACGCTGTTCAAGAATTTTTAAAACTATCTTTGATTTTTAATGTAGATGATGAACTAGAATCTATATCTATAAAGGAAACTGAGCGATTAGTCGATGATTTAATGGATAAATATGGTTGGTAACAAATTATAGATGATTTGAGGCATAAAATTTTATAATAATGATGATTGATTTTCTCTTGTGAGTATAAAAACCGCATCGCAAGAAACAATTCTGGAATTTGTAAAAAGAGCGATTAATTTACTGCTAGACAATCAAATCTCAGATACATTGATTCTTTCCAGCCATAAAATAAATTCTGTTCTGAAGGATAAATGCGGCGTGAATTTTAAGATAGATCGCATAGGTAGAGCCCTAAGTAAAATTGCAAAACAAC
>JAUWMK010000232.1 GCA_030613185.1 Promethearchaeum sp. | reverse complement strand
CGTGTGCATAATTGACGCAACGTCGGAATATCATGGGAAATAAAAATCAATGATTCAACGATTTTTTCTTCTATCAATTGAACGAATAAATCTAATAATTTCTTCTGCGTAGAGACATCCAAGGCACTTGTAGGTTCGTCCACTATTAATAATTTTGGATTCCATAATGTAGATATAGCAATTACAACCCTTTGCTTCATCCCACCACTTAATTCATGAGGATAGAGATCTAAAACTTTTTGTTCCAATCCAATTTTTTTCATGTGAATTGCTGCTTCATTGAGAACTTCAGCATCAGTAGGTATTGGAATAGATTTAATCCCTGAAATGGATTCAGGAAAAATTTTTGCCCAATTTGGATTAATTTGAACATTTTCTAAATGTAAAAAGACTTTTTTAAGCATTGGATCTAATTGAACTTGAAGTTTTTTGTAGATTTTTTTGTTAATGGAAAAATGAAGAACTTCAATCAAATCTTCTTTAATATCCCAAGAAACAATATTCTTAAAGCATTTCAATAAAATATCGTGAATATAGGTAATTTGTGTCGATTTTACCAATTTGGTAAAAAAAATAGACAATTCTTCATCATTTATTACATTTTTTCCTTGATTGATCTTTTCTAGATAATCTGAAGATATTTCATTATAAAGAAAATCAATGGATTGAAAATGTTGTTTCTTTGCAAGAAGTTTGGTAATTAATTGTAAAAATTCATTTGAAGGTTTTTTAGTTATTTTTGAATATTTTAAAAAAAGTTCGATAAATTTATCAATCTCTTTATCCTCAATTCCAACATCAGCACTGTTTTTAACTCCTTCCAGTAAAATTAAATTGCTTAACCGGATTTTCCTCTCAATACTGTATTGTTGCTTAGTTCGTTGCCTCATTACATCTAAAAGAAATTGTTTAACCTTAATTACCGGGTTTAATGAATTCATAGAAGATTGTGGAACATATCCAATGATTTGACTTAGCACTTCAGTTTGTAAGGTGCTTTTATCAATTCTATAAACATCATAATCTTTTACTTCTACAAGACCGCTTTTAAAATGTAATAGAGGGCGAGGCACCCCAGAAAGTAATTCTGCCAGAGTTGATTTTCCAGATCCAGACTCTCCAGCAATGCCGACGATTTCATTTCGATTAAGTTTAAGATTTACATGATCAACTGCATAAACGATACCAAATGAACCCTTATAATATCCAACTAGGTTTTCTACATTTAAAATTTTTTGCACCATTTTATTTCACATTATTTTTGAGTATTCCTTTTCTTCATTTTTCTCTTAACCTAGGGTTGAAGAACTCTGTTAAATTAGTATTCATTACGTACATCAACACCAAGATTAATGTTAAAGTCAATCCAGTTGGAATCCATAGATGATAATACCCTTGAATGATATGAGTTTTCCGATCTAGATCCATCATCCGACCCAATGTCCATATATCACTTTGTCCAAGACCTAGGATTGAAATTCCTGCTTCAGATAATATGGCTACGTTGATCAAAATTGTTAATACCAAAAAGATATAAGAAAACATATTCGGGATAATATCCAATATTGCTATTTTTATTTCACTGAGGCCAGAAATTTTTGAAACTTTTACAAATTCGCGTTCGCGTAAACTGAGAACTTGTGAGCGAATAGAACGGGCAGCCCAAGGCCAATTAAATAGCGCTATAACTATTACAATTGTGGTAGTGGAGGTGGATCCCATGATTGTTCCTAATAATAGAATGAACGGAAGAACTGGAAAAACTAAGAAAATATTTGTAATAAAGACAAATATGTCATCAACCATACCTCCCAAAAAGGGACCGATCAATCCAACAAATAGTGCAATAGTTACGCACAACAAACCAGCAGTAAATCCAACAATTAAAGAATTCTTTAAGGCATGGATTAGCACTACAAACCAACTATATCCTTGTTGATTTGTTCCAAGAGGCAATCCTTTTTGTGGAGGTGCAAAATAGGCCAGAATATCTCGATCTTGTTTAGCACTATAAATTAAATGTTCAACTTCAGGATCTCCAACTACAGCTGCTCCAATGAAAACAAATAGAATTGTTACAATAAAAATTGTTGTAGGAATAATTTGTTTATAATACCTCTTAAAAAATAGTACTATGGATTTGTTTTCTGATTTAGTGGCTGCTATAGTTAATGAATTAGGATCTGATACTATTAACTTTTCTTCAGTTATTTCAGTCATGATTAGTTATCATCTCCAACACGAATTCGTGGATCAATGAAACCGTAAAGAATATCAATTATAAAATTACCAATAACAATAATCATAATATTAATCACAAAAGTTCCGATAATTAATGTATAATTTTGTTGAGTCATTGCTTCAATTGTTGTCCATCCTAATCCGGGCCAGTTAAAAACAAATTCAATGATGAACGTTGCACCTAAACATTCATTGAATCTAAGATTCAGTCCCGTTAATTGGGGTAATATTGCATTTCGTTTTGCATATTGCCGCATTTTTTTATCAGTAAACCCAAGTTTACGGCAATAAAGAATATAATCCGATTCTGTTTCATAAATCATCATAGAGCGAGCTCCCGTTGCCCAACCTCCGCTAAATGTTAAGATAAGAACAATTAGACACATTAAAAATAATTTAAATTTGGACAAAAAAGGATCAATTGATGAAGGAGGATCTGCAACTACCCAATGTAATCGTAATACGAAGATATCTAAAAAAATATAAGCAATCCAGAAAAAGGGAGCAGATTGTAAAAAAACAAATATATAATAAATAATGTTATCCTTCTTATTTGCTTTGTATCCAATTTTTGCCCCAATAGAATTGCCCAAAACAAAAGTAATGACTACTGTTGGAACAACTAAGATTAAACTATAGATTAATCGCGGCCTGACAATATCATTTACTGGGATTAAGTTAATATATTCATATCCTAAATCACCTTTAAGAAAATTCAAAAGAAAATTTATGTATTGTCGCCACAGAGGGAGATCAAGACCCAAATATTCTTCTAATCGCGCTTTCCTTGCATTCCAAGCATCAATATTCTTGATGTTATGTGGTGGTTGAAGTAACGATGCGATAGGATCGCCCGGAAGCAATCTTGGGATCCAGAAAGCGAGTGAAATGGCAATGAAGAAGACGATAGCATAAAATATTGCTTTTCGTAAAATAAATTTAAAATAAGAATTGGATGTGATATTTTTTATAATTAATTTACTTCTATCCCCTATACTTTCTTTAGTCAACACTGGGGTAATTTTTAGCATATTTTTTTCCATTGTAAAAACCTTATACATTGTAGATTCAAACTATTATTTAATTACTATGAGAAAAAAAAAAAAAAAAATCGTTTGATCATTTATTTTTGTTTGCGTTGTCGGATTAATTGAATTGCTAACACGCTAATGATCCCAACAATAAGCGAAACGGCAAACCCATTCCATGGAATTGCGCCACCACTGCTATCTGATTCAGTTAAGCCTAAGAACATTCGTTGTTTTAAGGCCATATTGGTGATCGAAAAAGTAGTTTGAATTTCCTGATAATTATTTTTTGCACTTGGCCAATTATCCCAGTATTTTGTATTGGTTAAATACCAAAACCCATTTGAGTGAGAAACAATTGTTGGTAATTCTCGGGCTAATAATTCTTGTAATTGAGAAGCGATAGCATATCGTTCATCACTTGTTGCAGTGTCAAAATCTTGATAAAGTTGTTCATACTCTGGACATTGCCAATAAGAAGCATTGTCCCAAGGTAAATTATCAGAACCTCTCCAGCCTGAGAAAACAGTATAGGGAGAAGAAGTTAAATCTGGAGTACAACACTGCATAACCATGTCAAAATCTCCTTCAATAATTTTCACTCTCCAACCATTCCAGAAATCGACTTCACGTTTTAGGGTAGTAATGTTAAGATCTGTGAAATCACCGGCCCACATTTGAGTAGCAATCACAACATCAGTCCAACCAGAGGGGACCAAAATTTCATATCCACCTAATTCAATATTATATCCAGCATGGGGTACATCCTCATCAGCTTCTGCACCAAGTGTACCTTGGAATGCAAGTGGAACATCCTTAGTGAACCATTTACCATCTACTTGATAACAGTTTTCTTCCAATATTTCAACAGATTTTTCAAAATCTAAATCTATTCCATATTTTTCTTGAATAGATGCATTATAAAGAGAAAAGTGAGCATCCGATCGATTATCGATAATTCCTTGTCGTGCACGATTCCAATAACCTCCAGAAGCAGCAATTTCAATGGAATCATAATCAATTGAATATGCTAATGCTTGTCGGAACCAAAGTTGATTGAATGGAAATTTCATGTGATTAGGAGCAATTTCAACAACAGCTCCTAAAGCCAAGTAATATTCATCAGAATCTCGACCGTACCATGTGTCCAAATATTTATTTCGATTTAAACCAGTCCATACACTTGCGTAAAATCCTGAATGCAAATCAATTTCACCAGTCATTATAGCAGCATCAAGTGCAGGGTTATCAGCATATAATCGCATACCAATGTAATCAGGTTCAGGAATTCCAGAATAGTTTGGAATATCTAAGTGGATAGTATTCATACCCCACCAATCATCTCGAAGTTTATATATTTCTTCTCCGGCTGTTAAATCTCTAAAATAAGGGAAATACGGTCCAGAAGCAACTTTCCATTCGTCCTTAAAGGATGTATCATGCCAGTCATTTTTGAAAAGATCGAAATCTTTTTTACTTGCACCTTCACCATGCGCTGTTTCAATTTTAGTCCAAACATGTTCTGGGACAATAGGAATAGATTGATATAAAAACTGTTCCATTTGGAATGAGAATTTTCTATCTGCAGCCATCACAAATTTTACTTCGGTAGCAGATATTTTTTCCATGGAAGAAATTACATCTTGCATTCCACCCCATCGTGGTTGATATCCAGCGATATTGTAGCTGTAAATAACATCATCAGCATCAAGAACTTCACCATCAGACCATTTCGCGTTTTCATTTAGAGTAACAGTTAAATCAGCACCATCAGTAGCCCAAGAATAATCAGTTCCAATAACTGGAATTAAGGTATTATTCTTTGCTGTATTTAGTCCAAAAAGGGGTTCATACATAAAAGGAATTCCAAATGCAGGTTCCCCTGACCAAGGATTATAATTGTCATGTTGAGTATCATATCCAGCAGCCCAGACAATAGATTCACGTTCTGGAGCAGTAACAGCGCCCGCAGTAGCAATTACTGGAATAATGAAGGCCAACATAAACAATGCCATCCATAATTTTTTTTGTATTTTCATTTCATAACCAACAACCAATTGTTTCATGAAAAAAGATATTCAATAAAAAAACATACTCAGATTTGAGAATGTATTACAAAATATATTTAAATGATCTTATTGCCAATTCTTTTTAAATCTTTATGCTTCATTAAATATATTTTGTAATACATCTAAAAAATTGACGGTAATAAATAGGATAAATCGCCTTTTTCGACGAAATAATATCACTTCTCCTTATTTTAAGAGAAAAATTTGTATAGATATCGTATTTATTTCAAATTTGTACACGACTTTTATTTATCCTTCAATAGGACACAACAACAAAAACAAAAAAACTATTTTGTGGATAAATCACATATTTAAAAATAATGGGATATTGGAGGTTTTAAATAAAGGATAATGAAACTAATTAGGAAGATCAATGATTTTTTTAATAAGTTTTAATTAGCTTTTCAATATCTATGCACACAATTTCAGGTGAAACAGGATAAAGATTTTTATCAAGAGCATTGTTAGCATGATCAAATAAATAATGAAGTTTTAGTTCTCTCTTTCCTGAAAGACCTGAAATGGGCAGTATATATGATCTGGTCATCTGCATTTGAGTTCTGTATGCAAGAATTACACTATCACCAATTTTACAATTTTGCCCTGTTTTAGGCACAAATTGCATATGATAATCAATGTCTTGCTTAATTTTATCTAGATATTCAACCTCATTATTCTCTGCTTCTTCCCATGTTGAGCCAATTAAGGCAGTTATAAGGTTACTATAAGCATTGTGGTACACACCTCCACCGTAGGCATAAGCCCTATTCCTAAAAAAGTGTGATATTTCAGTCAAATAAATGAATGCAGTTTTTTCTGGTAGGTTATTTCTAAAAGCATTTGAAGGAGTGGTTCCAATAAGAGCATTTCCGGGTTCAACATGAGTTGCCCCATGATTTTTCAAAAGATGCATAACATTAGTGGAAGTATTACCTGGTGCATTAATTTGTTCTATTGAAAATCCCATTTTTCTCAGAGATGCGGCTACTCGCACAATTGTATACATATTATTGGTAATTTTGATTTGTTCATCTGCAGATTCATTATAATTTACACAGGGAAAGGAAGTAACTCCAACTAATCGAATGTTGTTTAATTTTTTTAATTCGAAAACGACTTTCTCGAGTTCACTTTCATCAAATCCACCTTCCTGCCCATCAAAAAATATATCATTCTGAGTAGAAACACGTATTAATATTTTTTGAAGAATATTTTCTTTTATAGCGGCCTCATTTATCCATTTTGCCTGTTCAATACTATAGACAGTAATAACTTCAGGTCTTAATTTAATTATTTTAGGAATAAAATGGTGGGGAATTTGTTCAAGATGACCAACATGGCCTAATGGAATATTATATCTCCCGCATTGCAGAGCCCCCTGAACATCTACAGCAACAATTTTGTTTAATCCCTTTGCGATGGCAATTCCATTTACATAGGGATTGCGATTATGCTGTTTTGACATCAAATAAACTGTAAGGTTATTATTTTTTGCTGTAGCAGAAAGAACTTCTGCATTTGCAGCAATTGTATCAAGGTCAATAACCCAAGTATTGGGAGGGATAAGACCCTTCTGATGAAATTGGATTGTTTTTTCTATTAATAAAGGATTTTCTTTAACAATATTTTGTAGATACATATACTCTGTATTACAGTTCATATTTAAATAGTTTTTTAATGAGGTAGACAAAATTTATTAATGGAAAAATATGGTTATTTTAACGATGAAAACAAAGTATATGTCATCATTAAGTCCAATACCGTCACTTAAAAAGTAACTTCTTCAATGTCGTCATGGTCTGGGATACACTATCATTCAATCTCATACAAATAAAATTCAAAGAAAGATTACTTATTTTGTCACTCCTAATGAAAATTGCGAGATTTGGCGTATGTCCATTACCAACCAACGAATACAATTCCAATACCTGAAAGTCCCATAAAGGAAATAGATGTAATTGTATACATCCACTAAGATCATTAAAAAATGATTAATCATAACTTTAGGATCTGTTTGAAAATAACCTATCCAATTTTTGGATAAATCGTATAATTCCATTCTCCGTGAAAATCCAAACGTTCTATTTTGAGTGATTCCATCTTTTTATCTGAAATTTTTATTCCTTTTTCATATTTCGCTAAAT
>JAUWMK010000397.1 GCA_030613185.1 Promethearchaeum sp. | reverse complement strand
CAGGCATTTAATGGAGATCGACTAATCCAATTGTGTAATATCCAAAAATATATGAATGAGGTAGAATGTCCATGTTAAAGAAAATTATTTATGCAAAAGACTATAGATGGTTTACTAAGTCAACAATTAATAAAAATGTTGGATAATTCGAGGGTTAAAATAAAAAATGATGATTATTCAATAAAGGTATGTGTGAATAATCGTGAGAAATACATTCTTAGGTTTGACGATTCAATAGGATATGAAGGCGGAATTTATGGAAGTGGCGATAAATTAAAACATCTGGCAATAGTTTTCAATATTATTGTTGATCCAAGCGCATTTGATTCTCCTGAATTGGTAACCGCATATCCCACTGATTTAATTAAATTTGTAGAAGGAGAATTAAAAAAAATAATAAAAAATAAAATTCCCGGACCTCTAGAAATACATGTAGGATCTCAAGAATTGGAGCATCATTATATTATTGAATTAGTAACTCTATTAAATGAGAATCCAAAAGATTACGGAAGAATCGGTATTGCGATTGTTAATGAGAATGGTGATGTTGAAATTCTATAATTTATTATAAGGGAGATGAAAAAATATAATGAAAAGTTTTAAAATTGAATATGAAAAATATATAGAGGATCCTCTCGAAGTTAAAGCTTGTACCGATTTGAATAAAATACTTGGCAGACCGTTAGAGATTTTAGATGATCTTGACTATATCGGTCAAGATACACCTCCAGCAATTGTGGTTGAAGACAGAAAACTGGTTAAACTAAGCACTATGAATTTTTGTGGAGCAGATTCATTACCAGAATCTATCGGAAATCTATTTCATTTAAAAGAAGCATGGTTGGGATGGTCGGGATATAAAAAATTTCCCAAATCTATGAAAAATTTAATCAATTTAGAGATTTTATTCTTAGATAGAAGCCATTTATCTATTTTTTTAGAATTTATTTGTGGTTTATCAAATCTTAAAAGGTTAATTTTGGGAGAGAATCAAATTGCAAAAATTCCTGATACTATTGAAAACCTAAAAAATCTTCGATATCTAGACTTAAGTGAGAATAAATTAGATAATCTCCCAAATTCATTAGTAGATTTAAAATTATTGGAAGAATTAGATTTATGTGGGAATAAAAAAGAATTACTTCTAAAAAATAGCCAAGATATTATTGAAAAACTGCGAAATCAAGGTTGTAAAGTTTATATTTAACTTTAAAAGTATTTTTTATTTTCATTATTGTACTTCTTTTTTAATTACTTTTAATTTCTTGTTTATTTGGACGAAAAATTAACTAATTTCCTACACCTTAAGATATTTAGTCCTTATATTTTAGTTTTTGGGAGAGGTGGTTCGAGTTTTCCATCAAAGGCAAGGGCACATTCATGATTAAGCAGGATGGCACAGTGCTCCAACAAACCTCTACCGGTTGGCAATCCGATACAACGCTCCAAATTAACACAATAGCGGAACTACTCTCACAAGCCGATCAAATTACGCTGGTTGATCCGCCCATTAAGGTACCCAAAGATATGAAAGAAATGTATGATATTGCGATAAGTGTTAAAAAAGGACGAAAAAAAATATTAGATCGTTTACTTCCCGAAAAATACTTTGGACTAATAGAAGCTCGCAAATGGAACGCAGAAAATGATTTAAAATTTTTAGAAAATGCAGATGGCTCAATTAACAAGAATGTAGAAGAAGATGTTTTATTGGGTGTTGTTAAAAATTATTTTGGCTATTTTATACATCTTAGAATGATTTTCAATGTCAAATCTCCCAATACAGATACTTCCTATTCTGAAATTGAAGAAGTAATAAAAACAATGAGTGATGATCAGAGAGATTGTTTGATCATTTACCTTCATTCTGCATTAACCATATTGGAATCAAGCGGGGATGTTATTACCAGAGATAATTTTATAAAATCATTAGATAAAATCTTTTTTGGGAGACAAGGTGGAGTTGATTTAAGACCGGGAAATCCAGATTCTAATTTTGATTTTGTATATGGAAATAGAGTTAAAGAAATAAAAAGTGCATCTATTACAAATATTGACCCATATACTTATGATCAATTCTTAGATAAACTTGCAGATAAACTATGGGATTATTGTCGAAATTCTGATAATAGCATGGAAAAAAAAATCGAACGTAATCCATGGTCTCAATACCCAGATATGAATCTTGAACTGGTAATTATTTTCTCAGGTGATGCTACAGGTTTTCAAGCTATGCTTTTAAAAGAAGATGTTCTGAAGCTATTAAGAGAAGATGGGAATTTGTATTTGAATGAAGAAATATCACTTCTCTTCGACATCAGATTTATCTCCTATGATGGTAAAAATACATTTTTAATTACTAAAGAGGAAGTTAATGAATGAAGTTATTCTTTTTTTATTTTGAAAAAATAATTAAAACATAGTAAAAATATTTCAAGATGTGGAAATACAATGAAAAATGAAAAAGAAATGTTCGAGAATAATAATCTAAAAAATTATAATAATATTTTATTATTTGAAGAAGATTACAATGTGTTAATTGAATTGGAGATGATTATTGGGGAACCAATACCTAAAGCATATGAAATGGATACTGACACATTTGGATTTATTGAAGAAAATCATCATATAACTGAAATTGGGTTTAATTCAGTTAGATTTCCAATATTTCCTGAAATATTATTTGACTTCAAACATCTTGAAAGATTAATTCTATATGGAAGAAATTTAGAAACAATTCCTGAATCTGTAGGAAAAATAAAATCACTTCATCGGTTAGATTTACGTTTTAATTTTATTGAACAACTTCCCAAATCTTTTGGAAATTTACAATCTCTTGAATATTTGGACGTATCATATAATAATCTAAAAAAATTACCAGAATCAATTGGGCACTTAGAAAATCTTAGATTTTTAAATTTAAGAAGAAATAATATCGAAAACCTTCCTGAAAATATTGGTAAATTATGTGACTTAAGATATCTTAGTTTATTAGATAACGATTTATCAAGCCTTCCACAGTCAATTGGTAAGTTGAAATTACTTAAAGAACTTTCTTTGGGACGAAATGATCTCAGAGAACTTCCAGAATCAATAGGAAATCTACAACATTTAGAAGTATTGCATTTAGATGAAAATCGAATTTCAAATTTACCAAAATCGATTATACATATAATTTCTTTGAAAGGATTATATCTTTCAGGGAATAAAAAAGAAGAGCTCTTTGAAAATTGTCAGGATATATTTAATTCTCTTAGAAATCAAGGGTGTAGAGTTAAATTTTAATGTTTTTTTTAAGTAATTAGTAATTTCTTTTCTTTACCTCTTCAGTTTCACCCAGAACTACTAAAAAGGAAAGAATTCATCATCCAAGAAAAAAAAGGAAGAAAATCTAAAAAATTATTATGATGTTTCATAATTTGAAAAGGATTATAATGATTTAATTGAATTGAAAAACAATATTTAAAAAATATATTGGAAGTGAAAGAGAAAATGAATAATGAAATTTCAGAATCCGAGAGAAATGTATTAAAGAGTTTTCACGAACCTAAATTTAAGATAGTAAACGCCCATATTGTGAAATTAGATCTTTCATATAGAAAACCAATTTCTATTCTTGAAAATATTGGAAATCTCACTTTTCTTGAAGATTTAGATTTAGGTGGAAATAAATTAACCTCACTTCCCAATAGTATTGGGAATTTAAAAAATCTTAAACACTTACGATTATATAATAATCAATTAGCTTTCCTACCAGACAGCTTTGGAAATCTTAGGATCTGTTTGAAAATAACCTATCCAATTTTTGGATAAATCGTATAATTCCATTCTCCGTGAAAATCCAAACGTTCTATTTTGAGTGATTCCATCTTTTTATCTGAAATTTTTATTCCTTTTTCATATTTCGCTAAAT
>JAUWMK010000006.1 GCA_030613185.1 Promethearchaeum sp. | reverse complement strand
ATTAGAAAAAATAAAAAAAAGAAGAAAATCATAAATATTCAATAAATATTACTCTTCTACAATATAGAAAGCTTTTGAGGGGCAAATATATATACAAGTTTTGCATCCTCGACATTGTTCTTGATCAATCGAAGCTTTTCTTTTTTCGTAATCAAAACTAATTGCTGGGCAACCAAATTGCCGAACACATGTTTGACAACCGATGCAAACATCATGATCAACTTTAATAACCGGAAGTTTAATTTTATTCTTCTTAACCAAGCGCATTTCCTGAAGAGAACACATATGTCTTGGAATAAAAACGCGAACTCCTTTAGCATTTACTGCTTGCTCAAATTTTTCCTTCAATCCTTCCATATCATAAGCCTCATGTACCCAAATATTTTCTTCGGGAACTCCGCATCCTTTCACAACATCTTCAATAAGAATTTTTGTTCCTTGTTCTTTTGTGAGGGTTATACCATTAGAAGGGTTATCTTGTCCACCGGTCATACTTGTGAAACTGTTATCAGAGATTATTATAAGCATATTATTCTTGTTATAAACAGCATTGATAAGAGGGGCTACTCCAGAATGGAAAAAGGTGGAATCACCCATAAAAGCAGTAACTAAAATATCATCAGGCATTATTTTTGCAAATCCATTAGCCATTCCGATGGATCCACCCATACACAACATGGTATCAACCATCTCAAGTGGTTTATAAACACCTAAGGAATAACAACCAATATCGCTATTATTTACGAATTTCATCTTATGTTTCTTTGAAAATTGTTTCATTATCCAATAAATATTACGATGAGAACAAGCGGGACACATTTGAGGTAATCTAGGAGGAACTAAAATATCTAAAGTTGCTGATTCAGGAGGAGTATAATCTAATCCAACAAATTTAGCTAATTGTGTGATCAAAGTTTCAGGTTTAAATTCACCTTGCTGAGGTAAGAAATCTTTTCCATGAATCTTAACTTTATCACCTAATTCCCAGTCATATGCAAAAGCTTTGCATTGTTCTTCAAAAATAGGTTCTAATTCTTCAGCAACTAACAATTCATCAACTGAAGTCATTAATTTCTTTATTAATTTTTGAGGTAAAGGATTAACTAATCCAAGTTTTAGAATAGAGACCTTATCTTTAATTCCATGAAAATTGAGTGCATCAATCATGTGAGCATAAGCAATTCCAGTGGCAATGAAGCCATAACGCTTTCCATTAATTTTTTCTTCACTAATTGTTAGTTTATTAAACGGAAAATCATCTGCTTCCTCAGTCATTTTTTTCATTCTAAGAAGTATTTCTGTTCTTTGAGGTCTTGTAGATGAAGGAACACAAGTCCACCTATGGCGATCCCAATCAAATTCGGGGGTACGATTTAATTTTAAAATATCACCAAATTCAACATCTGCCCTACCATGATTTAATCGAGTTGTTGTTCGAAAAACAACCACACTATTATTTTCTTCAGAGAATTGAAATGCATATTTAAGCATATCCTTAGCTTCTTGAGCAGTTGAAGGCTCAAAAACAGGAGCTATTGCATGAAGACCATAATATCTGTTGTCCTGCTCATTTTGACTAGAAAATTGGCTAGGATCATCTGCTGAAACAACAACCAATCCACCACGAACTCCATGGTAACAAGCAGTCATAAATGCGTCGGAGGCAACATTGAGCCCCACATGTTTCATCACTGCAATTGACCTCACATTTGACATGGATCCAGCGTGCGCGATTTCAAAAGCGACTTTTTCATTTACACTCCATTCAACCCGTAGTTCAGGATGATAAGGAACACATTTAGCTAAAGCGGGCATAATTTCAGATGATGGCGTTCCGGGATAAGCGGCAGCTACAATTACTCCGGCCTCTAATATTCCCCTGGCAATCGCTTCATTTCCTAGCATTATTAATTTCTTTCCAGGTTTATCTTGGGCTATTACGGGTATTTCACTCAATTTAATTCACTCCTTATTTTTTGACCTTCTTCTATACCTAATTTAAAAGCAATTTTATTAACTTCTTTAGCTTTTGCGGGAACATATTTTAAAATGGATTTTTCGAGGTTTTCTTCTGAGAGGGGTAAAATTCCTGTTCCAAACATTACTCCCAACATAATTACATTTGAAGTTTTAGCATTTCCTGCCTTTTCTGCTAAATCTGTGGCTTTAACGAAGAATACATTATTAGTTATTTTTTTCAAATTCGCTAATATTTGATTAAATTCAGGATAAACTATTTTTTTAGACTGATAAATTGAAAGTGGTAAAATTTGTTTATCATTAAGGAAGATTATAGATTTTTTTCCAGCATATTTAATATTCCGAACTGCTTCTAGAGGTTCTAATGCCATAATAATATCTGCAAACCCAGCAGCAATTAAAGGACCATCAACAAGATCGCCAAATCGCAAATATCCTGAAACTGAACCACCACGTTGAGCCATACCATGTGTCTCTGCAGTCCTTACATAAAAATTGTCTAGTAGTGCAGCTGAAGCCAGTATCTGAGTAACTCGGATTACCCCTTGGCCACCTACACCTACACTTAGTATATTAAATTGTTCAATATTCATAATTTTCAACTGATTTTTTATATTCGTAAATAGAATTCAATTAATTAGTTATATGTAAAAAACTCCTATCCTTGAGGAGAATATTAACTGAATTACCTTTAAATCTTAATAAACGGGGATTAAAAACCCACGTTAATAATTTTGTAAAATAATAAAAAAATATGTTATAATGGTAATTTTTCAAAAGTAGATTGGAAAAATCTTAAGTATTCAGGCTCAAACACCATTTTCAATCCAGAAATCTTATCTCTATTTTTGTAAAGATCAATTATACATTCTGCTGTATATTCTATATGTGTGTTTGTATATACTCTTCGTGGAATTGTAAGTCTTACTAATTCTAATTTTGGGAATATATTGTTTCCGTCTTTATCTCGACCTTTACTAATTGCACCACGTTCCATGCTTCTAACTCCGGAAGCTTCGTAAATTGCAGCAGACAATGTTTGAGCAGGCCATTGTTCACGTGTAAGATGAGGTAAAAACTTCAATGCGTTTAGAAATATTGCATGACCACCAGAAGGCCGAACAATTGGAACCCCTCCTTCAATAAGTAAATCACCTAAAAACTTCACTTGATTAATACGATATTTCAAGTAATCAAATTGTGTGCTTTCTCTTAATCCTCTTGCTACTGCTTCCATATCTCGACCAGCCATACCTCCATATGTATGAAGTCCTTCGTAAACTACGACTGTAGTACGTGTTTTTTCAAAGATCTCTTTATCATGAGTTGCGAGAAAACCACCAATATTCACTAAACAATCTTTCTTTGAACTATAAATACATCCATCAGAATAACTCATCATTTCATTTAATATTTTTATAATTGATACGTCTACATATTCCTTCTCTTGTGTTTTTATAAAATAAGCATTCTCACTTGAGCGTGTTGCATCAAAAATGACTTTTATTTTGTATTTATCACATAATTTCTTTACAGCTCTTAAATTGGCCATGGAAACGGGTTGGCCCCCAGCCATGTTCACATTCATCTCAATGTTCACATAAGCAATCTTTTCTGGACCATTTACATCAATAACCTTTTGTAATTTATTCAAATCTACATTTCCTTTGAAACTAGATTCATTTTCTGGATCATGAGCCTCATCTATAATCACATCAGGCATTACCCCTCCGGCAATATTAACATGCAATTTGGAGGTTGTAAAATACATATTTCTTGGGACAATTTGCCCTTCTTTTATAAGAGCTTGAGACATTAAATGTTCGGCGCCTCGCCCTTGGTGGGTTGGCACAATATATTCGTATCCTAATACATCTTGAATAGATTTTTCAAGGTGATAAAAGTTCTTGGAGCCAGCATATGCCTCATCTCCAAGCATCATTCCTGCCCATTGGTTATCTGACATGGCACTGGTTCCAGAGTCCGTCAAGAGATCAATAAAAACATCTTCGGATAATAATAAAAATGTGTTATATCCCGCTTCTTTGATAGCTTGGCTTCTCCTTTCTTGAGAAACTAGCTTAACGGGTTCAATCACTTTAATTTTAAAGGGTTCCATTATATCTATTAAATTCTTCTTCATGATATTTAGCATTAATTACCTTATCATTAAAAACTTTTATAATTGGGCGATTATAGTGGGTTAACTAACCCATCCAAGAAATAATTAGATAGCTCTTATAGAAAAATTTTTTATGTTTAATAACTTCATACAATATAGACAAGCGGGGATAATCAAGTCTGGTCCACGATGCTGGACTCAGAATCCAGTGCGTAGAGCCGCGAGAGTTCAAATCCCTCTCCCCGCATTAAAATTGAAAGGGGTCGAATTTCTATCCCCACATTCATTAAAAAATAAGGAATTCTAAAATTTTTAAATTAAAAACGCTATTCTAATTTATACATAAAGAAATTCAATAAAATTTTCTAAATGATTTCCATGACAGAAGAAGAAAAAAATCAAAACAGTGAAGACATTTACAAAAATGTCAGAGTTTTTCAACTAAATGATGAAAAAGCTGAATTTGAAGAACTGGATCTCCAAGAAGGCGTCAAACTCTACGAAATCCTTAATGCTAAACTCATACTCTATTTCATCAACCCAGAAACCTATCGATCATTCATTTGGGCAGGAAGCGAAGCGTCTACAAGAATGAAATTCATTGCTGCAAATAAAGCTTCTTCCATCCGAGATAGGATTGGACCCGCAATAAAAATTTCAACTGTTGACCAAAATGATGAAACATTACCGTTTAAAATAATGGTAGGCCTTGAAAAAGAAGAGACATTTGAAGAAGAACAGACTGGTCCGGCATATGAAGGCACAGCTGAAGACGATAAACTTCTTAAAAATCTAACACTTGAAAAAATCGTTCTCTTACTTGAAAAAATAAATCTTCCAGAAGGGTATGTACGCGAAATGGTAATCGATGGAAGCAATATTTATGGCTATTTAGAAACACGTAAGGAATATCTTGGTCAAATTATAAAAGAGCGTAAATTATATCGTTTAAAAGAATCAGTCCCCGATGGACCATATCTAGCTAAAGATTCAATCCCGCGAATATTAATGAGTTATAATAGGGTAGTTTTAACTGAATTAATCCGGAAACTAACTCCAGAGGAATTACAACGTAAAAATGAAGAGGAATCTCGGATATATGAATTAAATTCAGGAACACCATTTAAAACGTGATTTAGAAAAATGCCACGTAGAAGAAAGAAACGTAGATCTCACCAAAAAGAAGAATTCAAGCAGTGGATAGGATTTTTTATTTTATTGGTAATGGTTATTTCAACAATTTTAGCTTTTATTCTTATTGGGAGTTAATTTTTTTTTTCACGATTTCTTTTAATCCAGAACATACAGCAAGTATATTATATCGTTTCTTTAAAGAAAAATTATTGGTCAGCAGGGTTATGGATTTGCCTTTATCATCAATAAAAAATCCCCCAGCTTCCTTCACAATTAAATAAGCTGCAGCAAAATCAACAATTCTTGAAATACCTCGGAAATCTATGTAAAAATCCAAAGATCCATCAGCCACTAAGCAAATTTCTAATGCGCTTGAACCCATGATTCTGACTTTTCGTGCAAGTTTTAATATATTATTTTTCTGATTAATCTTAGGTTCACAAAAATCCCTAATGTGGATATCCGTTCCCCCAACACTATTAGCCAATCTCTTAGCTTTCGAACACTCAATAGGATTATTATTACAGAAAGCACCCATCCCTTTTTCCGTTAAATATAAATCTTCTGTTCCAATATTAAAAACTGCACCAACTTGAATATTATTTAATTTTGGACCGTTCGCATACGCAACTGATATACATGAAAATGGAATTCCACGTTTGGCATTAGTAGAACCATCAATCGGATCGATTATAAAAAAATCAGAGCAAATTGAAGATTTAAATTTAAAAATTCTTTTTTTTGCAACTGGATCCCAGAAATATTTGCCAATTTCTTCTGAAATAATAATAATTGGTTCGTTATATGATTCTAAAGATTTTATTATCGCATTTTCTGCTCTTTTATCGATTTCAAGCGTGAGATCCCCCCCGGCTCCCAAAGAGTATTTCTTATTTGCTTCTTCAGTCCCAATTATCGATTTTACCTCTAAAAAAGCAATTTGAATTGCATTTAAAATGCGTTCCGTCCATTTGTTTGAATAATCCACAATTTACTTAATACAATAATAAATTTGGATTTTTTGGAAAAAAAAGAAAAGTAAAACGAAATAACAATAGTTTCAAGTAAATAATCCGGGATCCTTTAGTGATGCTACTGTACGAATCTTTTGTTGAGATAGCTTATCTGCAATCTCATTATATTTTTGAATCAACTTTGGAGTTAAAGAGGGGGGTATTTTTTTAAAAGCAAATTCAAAATGAGATAATTCAACATGATCAAAATCTTCAAGTTTTTCACGAATTGCTTGCATACCAGCTTCACGTACTACATTTTCCAAATCAGCACCGCTATATCCATCAGATTGTTCTGCAAAATCAGACAATTTTAATTTAACTTCTTCAGATAATGGCATATCCTTTGTATGAACCCCTAAAATCTTCTCTCGACCTTTTTTATCAGGGGGATGAACATAAACTATGCGATCAAACCGACCTGGACGTAATAAAGCAGGGTCAAGGATGTCTGGACGATTTGTACTTGCCACAATTATTACCCCTTTTCGATCCTCAACACCGTCCATTTCCACAAGAATTTGGTTAACAACCTGCATACCAACATTAGAACCGCTCAAATTACCCATTCCACCACCTCGAGTTGCAGCAATAGCATCAAGCTCATCAAAATAGATTATTGAAGGAGCTGCTTGTCTGGCTTTTCTAAATATATCCCTAATTGCCTTTTCGCTTTCCCCTACCCATTTCGAGTAAATTTCAGGACCTTTGATTGCCAGAAAATTTATTTCTGATTCAGTAGCTACGGCTTTTGCCAGTAAAGTTTTTCCACAACCAGGAGGCCCAAATAAAAGGACACCATTAACTGATCGAATTCCAGCTTTTTTGTATAAATGAGGATATATTAAGGGCCATTCAATCGATTCTTTTAATTCTTGTTTAACTTCATTTAAACCACCAACATCATCCCATGCGACATTTGGAATTTCAATCAATACTTCGCGCATTGCACTAGGTTCAACCATTCTCAACGCATTTTGGAAATCATCATCATTAATAATCAAATTATTTAAAATTTCTGGAGGTATTGGTTTATCTAAATCAATCTTAGGGAGTATTTTTCTCAAAGAAGACATGGCAGCTTCACGTGCAATAGCCATTAAATCAGCACCAACAAATCCATGTGAAAGCCTTGCATATTCGTCCAAATCTACGTTATCATCTAGAGGCATACCTCGTGTATGAATTTGTAAAATTTCTTTTCTTCCATCTGCATCCGGAACTGGTAATTCAATTTCTCGGTCAACACGCCCAGGTCTTCTTAATGCTTCATCAATTCAATTGATTCTGTTAGTTGCCCCACTAACAATAATTCTCCCGCGTCCTTTTAATCCATCTAAAAGACTTAATAATTGAGCAACAACCCTACGTTCTACTTCACCGGACACTTGCTCTCTTT
Organism: Promethearchaeum sp.; assembly: GCA_030613185.1. Classification (GTDB taxonomy): domain Archaea; phylum Asgardarchaeota; class Lokiarchaeia; order Sigyniarchaeales; family Promethearchaeaceae; genus Promethearchaeum. The sequence continues at coordinate 23,100 of JAUWMK010000006.1, read as the reverse complement.
TTGGAGCGATTGAATCGAGCTCATCTATGAATATAATTGATGGCGCCTTATCTTCTGCTTCTTTAAAGATTTTTCGTAATTTTTCTTCGGAAGCACCATAAAACTTACTCATTATTTCCGGTCCGTTTATTGTGATAAAAGTTGCGTTTGCTTCTTGTGAAACTGCCCTAGCTAACAACGTTTTACCTGTTCCAGGAGGACCGTAGAGTAAGACACCTTTTGGAGGATCAATATTTACCCGTTGAAAAAGTTCGGGATGTTTTAGAGGCAGCTCAATCATTTCTCTGACTCTTTGAATAACATCCGATAACCCTCCTATATCGTCATAAGTTGTGACATTCCCCATCGTATTTATAGCAACAAATCCTTCTCTAATTTCAATAATAGTAGAGTTTTGGATTTGAACAATTCCTTTTGGCTCTGTTTCTATTACGGCAAATTGAACTTCTCCGATCGAAACAGTAGGGGATTTTAAAAATGGCATCATATCTTTTAATTCTTTATAGGGACCAGCTTGTTCTTTTTTTGCCAAATTTGAGCCGGAAACATTGATAATTTCTCCCTCTTTTAAGGGTTTATTTAATAAGTTTAATTTTATTTGTTTTTCTGAAGAGAGTTTAAGATCCGATTGAATAAAACTCAGAACTACCTTATTCGCAACAGAATAATAACATTTTCTAACTTTGACATATTCTCCAATTGCAACACCAGCATTACGTCTTGTTAATCCATCCAATCGAATTATTTCATCCGATTTATCTGAAGATGGAAATAAAATCGCAGCAGTATTCCGCTTTCCTATGACCTCGACAATTTCACCAGGTTTAAGATTTAATTCTCTAATTATGCCAATATTCATTCGACACATGAATCTTCCTGCCGAACCCTTTGCAATTTCAGATACCCTCAAGGATTTAATTTTACGATCATCATCGGTTGGTGCCATATCTCCTACACTCATTTTTCTCATTTATTTAGAAGAGATAATGAAGTAAAAATTTATGGCTAAGAATTAGAAGATGTTTCTTTTAAAAAAGTAATAAATTCTTCTATAGTTATTTGTGAACTTTTTTGACCAATCAACCACTTTACAAATTTTTTGCGGCATGAAGAAATTTCCTTAGCAAAATTCGGCGTAGTCAAATTTACATATTTCCCGATTTCCTTTAAAATTTCATCCGAATAGTCCTTTGTTATGATTTTATGGATGATGACGCGAGATTCTTTATCAAGTGATGATATTTCTTTGCGATTTTCACCTATTTTGGTCTGAGTTTTTTGAATAGTTGTTTTTTTAGAGGTTTTAATAATTTCTTTTTTTAATTTTTCTTCTATAAATTGAATTGATTCTTCAACAATCTCATCTATATTTTGGGATGTGGGGTCAAAATTTAATTGGGTTCTATCCCAAAGGTATTTCTTACCTGGGAGATCAAATTTACTTGCGACCTCATCAATAACTTTTTGAGGAACTGGTAATCCTCTTTTTTTATTCCATTTTTTACATTGAGAAACTGGAGTAGACAGATAAATTGGAACATATAATACTCCTTTTTTCAAGCAAATTTCATAAAATTGATGTCGCATTGATGTTAAATAATGAAGATCATCAACAATTACAATGCTTCCCGGATTTAATTTATCAGAAACTTCTTTTCTTTTTTCATCGACAGTAAATTTCTCATTAGTATGGCAAAATTCTGCTCCAAAAAGGCGAAATCGAATAATATCAGTGTCAATTATATGAACTTTACTCAAACAGTGCTTATTTTTTAGTTCATATTTTAATTTTTCAGCCAAAATACTTTTCCCTGAAGCGGGAAGACCAATTAAAAGGATCAAAACTGAGTATCTTGAGCCTTTAGAGTTTTTTAAAAATAATTTCAAAGTCATATTGGTTTAGTATCCCCCATTTTTTTTTGAAACTCCGTTATTATTTGCCATTTTTTTGAAGAAGTAAAAGACTTAATTTCATATTCACGCTTCATCACATCACTTCTGGATAATCGCGTTTCAAAATAAACAAGTTCAAGATTTTTTCCTTTAGTAAATTTCGCCCCTAACCCTTTTCGATGTTGTTCAAAGCGATTCATTAGATCTTGTGTAGAACCGGTATAGAGGGAGATATTTCCGTTCTTTTTATTCTCACATTTTAGAATATAAACGTAATATAAAGGCATTTTTTTTCCTATCAGTTGAATTAATCATGAAATTACTTCATCTAATTTCATTTAAACAACTCGAGAGAGCTTTTAAGAAAAAATGAAGAAATTTCCAAAATTGCATATATAAATATTATTAGGCTTTTTTACATTTAATATATTTAATAAAAATTGGATTAAATATTTATCATTTCGGTGAACAAAATGCCTGAGGGAATTTTTATAATAGACTGGGACGAATATGAAGGGGGAGTTATATCACTAAAATATCCTGTAGATCTTGAAATTCCAGTAAATTTTGTGCAACTTTTGCAGATTTCCCATTCGTTTAATCCAGGTATTATGAATATAAAGGAAGAAGATTTCAATGGATTATCTCTAGGAAATGAAGTACTACAAAAAGTCACTGTTTTAATTTTATCCAAATTTGAAGATGCAGAAGATTTCAAAGAGATTTTATATCTAATTAACGATGTTGTTATCAAACATTCTGAGGATAACTTATTGGAAGAAGTAGAAAGATTATTTTTAGCAAGTCAATCTGTTTTTAAAGCTAGAGAGGCGGTTTTAACAAAATTAGCTAATGAAGTTAACAGCCTTAAGAATATCGAAATTGATATTAAGCAAAGTATGGATTGGTTTATCAAACATGAAGTAAATTTCCCTAAGAAAAAAATACTATTTATATTATTACGCTACGGCAAGTTAACTTCGGAGGAAATCAAAAAATATGCTGATTTATCTAATGAAGATCTTCTCAAATATCTGGAAGAAATGGAAAAAGAACAATTAGTTGCTTTGAAAAAAGGAAAATACAAATCTATGATCCATTACATTTTGGAATGATTAGAATAAATTATTCTACTTCATCTATTCATTCTAAAAAACTAAATTACTTTTGCGCTAAAGTTATTAATGTTGAGGAAGATTTAATACTAAAATTTTTACGGATATCCATTGTGAAGCTGGACAGTTCTGCCAAATTCTTTACTGTAATCTTAAAAATAATATCATAATCACCATAAATCATATGAACTTCCTTAACTTGTTCCATTGATTTCAATTTCTTATATATATTTTCAGTATTTACTGAATCCGTAATTAGCAAGATATATGCGACAATGTTTTCATCTGAACTCATATTTAACTACCTTCTTACCTATTTTCCTTCTTACCTATCTACTTTCAAATCTACTTTCAAATCTACTTTCCTACTTACCTATCTACACCTAATCATTAGGAATAACAATCATGAATTTACAATTTTTGGACTTTTTTTGAAGCCTGCATTCTAATTCTTGGGCAAAACAATGCTTTCCAGTGATTTTCTCAACTAAACCTGCAAATAAACCCGCCTCAAAAGAACAAAATCCTTGTGAAATCTCAGTTGATGGAACATCTATATCCTTACATGTGGGACAATCTTCTAGATCAAAGGTAATATGCTCATCATTGTATTCATCAATTATCATATTGCCTAAATGATATTTTTCTGAAAATTTTTTTAATGTTTCAATCAAAACTGAAGTATCATCGATTGTTTCCCTTCCGCTCTCCATAGTAGAACCCAATTCATGACCAACGAAATAATAAACGGCATCCAATTGATTACCTAATGCATATAGTGCCCCAACTTTTAAATCACCAATGTTTTTCCCTTCTTTCAGGAAACTTCTCATTTTCTGCAACATCTGTTCAAGTAAAATCCTATTCATAAGCAATTCCTCAACTTTTTTTTTTTTTAAAAATATTTACTAAATAATAATTTTCTATTAACACTCCATCCGTTTTATTATATTAATTTTGATTTTTATATATCTTTTCATTCTTTTCATTCTTTTCATTCTTTTTATTCTTGTTAATCCTCTAATTCTCCTATTCATCATCAGCATATGACACCGAAGACAAGAATCCTTGCAAAATTGCATCAGTCAACTCATTTTTATCGATGATCACTGATAATCGTTGATTTCCTATTATAATAGTTGGAACACTGAGTATATTAAACTTTCGTGCCAAGTCCAACTCTTTTGCAATATCAACCTTTTTTATCCTTAACTTCTTACCAAAAAGACTAACATTTACTTCGTCAAGCATCTTTTCTATAGTTTTGCAAGGCGCACAATATGGACTTGAGAAAAAATAGATTAAAGGATATCCCATTTTAGTTATTGTTCCCTTTTTATTTATTAATTTTGATATTACTTAGTTTTAATGGTAGTATCTTGAAAATTTTTAAAATATAGATTTGATTTATCCTTCTGCTAAAGCTTTCTTTACCAAAATATCAATTATAGCATTAAAAGCATCTTGCACGTGTTTTCCTGTCTTTGCAGAAGTCAAATAATATTTCATGAAATCTAATTCAGTTGAAAGGTTTTTAATATCACTGTCGTTGTATTCTGTCTCAGTAATCAAATCACTCTTGTTTGCAAAGCATATAGTAGGTAGTTTCCCACAATATTGAGAAATATCGCTAATCCAGGTTCGAATGTTATCAAACGTCTCTTTTCGTGTTAGATCATAAACAACAATTATTGCTTTGGCACCGTTATAGAAGGTTGGGCGCATAAATTTGAACTCACTTTGCCCCGCGATATCCCAGAAAAAGAGCCGCGCACGGATGGCTTTACCGTTAATTTCCATGATTTTTTCAAATTTGGAGAATTGGGCGCCCAGAGTTTTAATATAGTCTTTATTGAAAGAGCCTTGCGTAAATCGCTTGATCAAAGAAGTTTTTCCTGTAGCACCGTCGCCGATAACGCATATTTTGAAGATAAAATCGCTTGAGAACTCATTTTCTGCCATAATTTTTTCACGTTTTTGGGTAATTGGATTAGATTTTAGTAGTTTTAAATTTTCTCTTAAAAAAAAGTTTCAACTATCTAAATACCTAACAACAATTAAAATTTAGTTTGTTCTTCTTAAGAATTTTTAGTTTGATTAACATTTACTTAAAAAAAGGAAAAATTTTAGCGAAATATTCCGTGTTTAACTCAGCCATACCAGAACTAATAATAATTGTTTTTTTCATACACTTAATTACTGGTCCTTAAATATTGAATAGTTAAAGGGGTCTTTCTAATATTTGCTTTTAAAATTCATTTCTTAGCTTAATAAACCTTAGGTTTCTACATTTCATAATTCGGCACAGAACTAACGGAACGAGTTTTTTTTATTCTTACTCATCAAAATATCTAATGAGTTATAAACATCAAAATTAAAGATTTACTATAGTAGTTTTATCATATTCAATTTTAAGTTGAAAAACCATGAGTGACATTCAGATTGAGAAAAAAAAAGAATTAAAATTTGAAAATTCGCGATGGATCCATGTAAGTTTCGGGGCTCGTGATATGTTTACCCAATAGCATACAGCTGTGTTTGGGTTGTATACCATTTTTTATTATGAATCAATTATCGGGTTGCCCTCAGAATTTGCCATTGCAGCTTTTTTGATTTTTGCTATTTGGAATGCGGTTAACGATCCTCTAATGGGATATTTAATGGAAAAATTCACCATGCCATGGGAAAGAAAGTGGGGTTTTCGGCGATTTCCGTGGATAATCATCGGAAGCGTGACGTTTATCTTTTCCTATTTAATTATTTTCTTAGTACCCTTTGAATGGTTTGGAACAGAAACCTTAGTTGCCGCCAATAAATGGAAAATTTTCGCATGGTATGTAATCTCCTTGCTATTATATGACACAACATTTACTATCTTTGATATAAACTCCGCATCACTCTTTCCAGAGAAATTCCCGAAACCTCATGAACGGCGTGTGGTTCAAGGATGGGTAACCCTACTGGGGATTTTGGGATTGGTTCTGGCATTTGTTATTACGGGGTTAATTGTAAATCAAAATATCCCCGAAAGTTATCGAACAGGTGCCCTTTTAACCTTTGGAGGAGGTTTCTTTTTTCTAATCCTTTTTCTCCCTGGAATGTATGAATCCCCGAAATTGCGTGAGAAATATAAACGCAGGGAAGGAGTCAAAGGACAAGCTGACGAACCGTTTTTCAAAGTAGCAAAAGATATCTTGACTAATCGAACGGTATCCATAAAAATTCTTTTCTTTTTTGGATATCAAGCAGCGGTTGCGCTCATGAATGCATCAGCGATTTACATCGTAACCTATATCTTAGACGATCCTGAAAATGAATCATTTATTTTTATTATGGGAGGAATGATGGTAGGTGCATTGCTCTCGACACCATTATGGGTTAAAATTTCACAACGCGTGAATAACAACAAAAAAATGTCCATTTTTGCCGGTTTCTTTATGTTTGTTACATTTCTCCCGATGATCTTTATAAACGGTGTTGTTGCTTGGGTGATCTGTATTTTCCTTTTTGGCATCAGTTTGGGAGGACAATGGTTTATGGACCCCCCCACCATGGGAGATGTTTTAGATTCCGTGGCTGTAAAAACAGGAAAACGGGAACAATCCCTGTATTATGGTTTCCAAACTTTTATAATTCGCTTTGGTGAAGCATTTAAAGCTTTTGTCATTGCAATTGCCCATTTAGCCACGGGATTTAAAGAAGGTAATGCAACTTTGACTGAGATGAAAAATAGTGTGGATAATATCGATCTGGTGTTGTTCGGGATTCGAGTTCATGCGGCAATAGTGCCAGCGATCTTGGTATTAATTTGTACATTGCTATTTTGGAAATATTATGATTTAACACCAGAAAAAGTCGAGGAAAACCGAATTAAGCTTAAAGAACTCGGAATTTAATCTGATATTTTTTTAACAAACTTCTTTTTTATTTTTTTATTTATTCATTTATTCATTCATTTATTTAATTCTAATTACAGTGAGAAAATAATGCAAAAAAAACTCAACAATCCAGGACCGTTCTTAAATAATTCAGGTGAAATTATTAAAGATGGATGGGCAAAACACCTTATATTAAACTACGACCGAACCAAAATTCGAACCCATCCATTTAGAATTAAAGAATGGGATTGTTACGAAATATATAATCCTAATTACGGAGTAACACTATTGATTTACGACATTGGATATTTTGCCAAAGCTATCGTTAAGTGGAAGGATTTTAATTCTCACTATTCTGAAGAAGTCTCAGAAACAATTCTATTTAGTAAAGGATCCTTAAATCTACCACTCTCTGCAGATAAAGGAGATATTTCATTCAAAAAAAGAGAATCTCACTGGAATTTTCGCTGGAATGGAAATTACCGAGAGTTGGAATTTAATTTTCCAAAATTTCAAAATGGAAAAGGAATAAGCGGAAATCTTAGGTTATTTCAGGACCCCGAGATGGATACAATGGTAAATGTCATCCCATTTAAGAAAAAAAGTCAATTTGTTTATGTTCAAAAAGTAAATTGCATGCCAGTTACCGGAAAAATTTCTATCGGAAATGAAAAATTCCTTTTTTCAGAAGAAAATGAGAGCTTTGCTTGTTTAGATTGGAATCGTGCGGTTTTTCCATATAAAACATCATGGAAGTGGTCTTCTGCATCAGGGAAAGTCAATAGTTATCCTTTTGGATTTAACATTGATTATGGATTCGGTATTAAATCAAGTAAAAACATGCTTTTCTATCAAAACAAAGGCCACCACCTAGATGAAGTTTCATATCAATGGGATAATAATGATTTGATGAAACCGTGGAAATTTTCGAGCCCAGACGGACGAATAGAAATGATTTTAAAACCAAAACACATTGAAAAGGAAAAAATTGATGTATTATTCCTAAAGAGCATATGTACTAAAGCTTATGGATTTTTTACAGGAAAAGTAGTTCTTGATAATGGAGAAACACTTAAGATAAAAGAATCCGATCGGCTATTTGGAGGAGCCGAATTTGTAAAAAATAAATGGTAATAATAAATGGTAATAATAAATTCTACTGTGAAAATTATATTGTCTCAATAATATGCTGAATCAGTTCTATAAAAGCAGCTTCAACTTTTTCACCTGTCGCCGCACTCGTGAATCTGATATCCATGTTGTATTTGTCTGCGTATTTTTGTGCTTGTTGATCCGTTATAACCCTATTAGCCTCTAAATCAATTTTGTTTCCAATTAAAATCATCGGAACGTCTTTTCCACGTATCTCTATAAGCGATTCAATCCAATCGTCTAAATGATCGAAACTACTTTGAGAAGTGACATCAAATACAACCAGTGCACCTTGAGACCCTTCCAGATATAACTTACGCAATTTTCTGTATGCATTCTGGCCCCCAAGGTCCCAAATCTGGATGGAGCAAATTTTACCGGCATTTTCACCCTCAGTCAAAATTACCTTTTTCTTAAGTAAATTTACTCCAAGTGTGCTTTTGAAGTCTCGACTAAAGCGGTTTTCGATATATCTGTAAACGATAGATGTTTTTCCAACATTTCCATCACCGAGTAAGCATATTTTCAATACATAGTCTGCCATCAATTTCTCCGCATTTTAAATTTTTAGGATTTATTATTGAAATTATCCTAATTTTAGATTGGTTAGATTTTCTTAAATTCTTTTACTTTTCATTTTTTATATTGGGAAAATTGCTGTGTTACATTTAATAATTAATGATTACTACCTTTTGTGTGCTGGAAAAAAGAAAGCAGAAAATGGTTTTAATTTTGCCTTTTATTGGAGATTTTTCAAATTCCGTATTAAACTTTCTTTTTGTCGTTATAGGAGTGAGTTATGGTTTTTCACCTTCTCAAATTGGATTAATATTAGCTGCATATGGAATGACATATGTAATAATGCCAGCATTATTAGGACAAATTTCAGATAAGATAAACCATAAAATAAGTCTTATAGTTTCGGTAGCAGGCCAGATTTTATTATCTGTCCTCCTAATATTTATAATATCATATTTTTCATCATCTTCATCATCTTCATCATCTCCATCTTCATCTCCATCCTCTCGATCTTCAATTATATTTTATTGTATTTTCATTGAACAGTTATTACGTGGAATGTTTTATTCATTTTATTGGCCAGTTATCCAAGCTTACTTATCAGAAATGGGTGAACATTCACATAAAGCCCATAAAGAAAGTATTAATAATTTTTGTATCTCATGGGGATTGGGAATGGCAATTGGTCCTTTCTTTGCAGGAATATTTAGTGAAATTGAAATTATTTTCGGATTTTGGTCTGTTTTAATCTCTCATATTATAGCGTTAATTATAGTTTTAACAACAATACAGAAATCTAGGATAAAAAATATAAATTCTCAAAAGAATGGAATTTCCAATGAGAATGAGGACGATGATGATGAAATTCATTCAAAAATTTTAGATCATACAAAAAATAAGCCAAATTTAAAAAAAGTAAATATATTTTTGTTTGCAATCGCTTTAATTTTTGCTTTGAATGCTAAACTTCTAATCTATTATTTTCCGAATTATGCATTGTTACCTAAAGGCCTCGGATGGACCGAATCTCTAACTGGAGAAATAATGCTTATATTTGGAATCGGGCAGCTTATTTTTTTTATTATTGGGCGATTTTTCAAAAACACATTCAAAGCACTTCTTTCATCAACCATTATTCTCTCTTGCCTTTTATTTCTGTTATATTGGGTAACAAATTGGATAATTATTGGCGCGATTTTATTTTTAATAGGGCTGATGCTTGGGAGATTATATTATGTCTCACTAGAACTTATTATGATCTATGAAAAAAAAGAAAAAGGTAAAAAAGCTGGATTTTTCGAAAGTTTCATCGGCTTGGGAGTGATAATCTCACCAATTATTGCAGGATTCCTTGCAGAAATCACCCTAATATTGCCATTTATCTTTTTTAGTATATTCACGGTTATAGTTTTTATTAGCCTATTAATATTTAAACAAACCTTTTAAGATGCAAAGAAAATATAAAAACGAGTTACTTTTTGGCTCAAATTAAGCCAGAATTCAATTTTGAATTTCTTTTTTAAAATTATGACCGAATAATATCAAAATGTAATAAAAAAAGAAGGGAAAAAAATATGATCTCGTTTTTTAATGCTGACTATAAGATCTTTTCAATTTCTTGGATTCGATTCCAGACATCGAGCCCCTTCTCAGTAAGGAAAATTACTTTTTCATTATTATTATTAAGTTTGTAGGCAATAATATTATGTTTCAGCAAACTAGATTTTACCCTAAAAAATGTGTTTGGATAAGAGTTGGATTCCACTAATTTTTCAAAAAATTTTGATTGAACGGCTTCGTTTTTGGGAAAATCTTGAAGGATTTCGATCGTTTCAGAGAATCCTCTTTTCCTAAATAATTGAAAGAAATTTGTATTTTTCATCATAGCTAGTAATCATCTTTGGTTCAAGTAAAAATTTTATATTAATTATAGCAATTTTCCATTTCTTTTTTAAACTTTCCATTTTGGTCATTTGTTACTTAAGATCAATTAAAAATTAGAAAAAACATTTTAAAAATAATCAAAAAGAGAAAGAAAGAAACTAGAAAAAAAGGTGAAGGAAAAAAAAGGATTATCATTATCGATTTATTAGAGTGTTTTTTTTGCAAAAATCTTTAATTTATCTTTGGTTTTTCCATCTTTACTCTGTAAAATTTTGTATGTAGTAGTAGTGGGACATTTTATTTTAAATTTTTTCTTTGCTAAAACTGAATCTTTACATGGATCTTCTTCACGAAACTGAACCTCAACTTCGATTACTTTATCTTCCTCTTTTGTAAATTTCACAAATTCAGACCATAGCGTTAATTTATTAGATTTTGCTAAAAATGCTTGATTTTCTCGAAGTTCGATGTTTTCTTTATTCGGAACTCTTGTTCTAAAAACTGCAGATGAATCTACCCTGAATTAGAATTCATTTGTTCGATTTAGTGCTTCATATTTTCCCACAGTTTTTAGTGATTCTAATGAAATCCCAACAATATAACGGCCGAATTTTTCAAGTTCTTTGGAGAAACTTTCTCCTTTGGCATGTTTTTTGACCGGTACTTTAATTCTTTTCGTTGGCAGTTTATTCACCTTGTAAAATAGATTTAATACAAGAAAGCATAATTAGATGTATAAATATATTTATTGAAACTAATATGACTGACATTTCTGATACAACTATCGATTATGATTTTGCAGTTATTGGAGCAGGGATTGCAGGATCAATTGCATTTTACAATTTATCCAAAAATGGTTCATCTTGCATTATAATTGATAAAAATGATAAATCTGTTCCCTATTCATTATGTAAACTAGTTTGTGAACATGATTTCCCCTTTATGCCCGATATTCCGAAAAATAATTTAGATGTATTTGTGCGCGATCATTGGACCAGCATTTATGCTTCACGAAATGTAGAAGCATTAATAAACGGAAAGGAATTTGGTGCTCCATTAGGTAAACTTGCAGATGAATATCATTTGATTCAATGGTATTTAAAAAAGGGGAAAGAATATGGGGGAAAGATTCAATGGAATCAATTAGTAAGTGAGGTAAAAATTCTAAAAGAAAATGCTATGCTTACATTACAAACAATAAATAAATCTGAGATTGAATTTAAAGTCGAAAAAATAAGAGCCAAAGCAATTATTCTTGCAACAGGTGCTTCAGGAATTAAACTCCAACAAGACCTTGGGTTTGAGACTCCAACAGTTTTAAACTCGATTACGGCTACTTTCAAATGTGATCCCGCTTTGATCGAGAAGAATTTACCTGCAGATTATATATTTAGACTTCACCCTCAAATTAGCTTGGAGGGAATGCTTTGGTTAAATCGGGCAAGAAATTATTTTAACATAGGGTATGTTGCTAATGAAGAACCTAAGGAAATGGGTATAAAATTTCTTCGAATTTTACAGAACTACCAGCCAATTCAACAATATTTTAAAGGACTTGAAAGAAAAATTGAAACTCTGACTGTAGATGATTTTCACTGTAGAAAATGCACAAAATACCCAATTGATTCAAAAGTATCAGATCGAGTAGTTATAATAGGGGACGCAGCAGGTTTATTATATCCATTATATTTAGAGGGAGTTATTGGCGCAGCTGCATCTGCAAAAATAGCATCTGAAGTGTTACTAAAACTAAATAATAATGAAAGTAGCTTTAGATCTCAAGATCTTAGAAGATATGACAAACTTTTATCTGCGCACTTGCTTAATTCTTACTTTAAAATGGGAATAATATCAGACGAAATGTTTTTCCGCGGTAAAGAAAAACCTCCTTTCACAATTTGGGAGGCTTATCTTAATGCTATAAATGAACTCCAACAACTCCGAAAAAATATTTGGATAGCCTATCGATGGCAAGATTTAGAAAATTACCCAGAAGAAAATGATCTGTGGTGTGGTGAGCAAATCTATAAACATTTACCTTTATCAAAGAAAGTTTCACTAATGCCATTCTTCTTGAAATTTAAATTTATTAAATGAAATCTAATTTTTTTTTATTATATGTGAAAACATTAATATTCACATATTTTAGTAATATATTTATGGGAGTCACAAATTTCACATTCACACTAGAAAAGACATTAAAAAATAAAATGAAAACGCATAAGGAGATTAACTGGAGTGAAATTTTTAGAAATGCTGCTGAAGCAAAAATTAACGAACTCGACAAATACAAACACAATATTGTTGATATTAATGAAATTGCAGCAAATTTACCAAAAGAATTGCTCGAGTATTTTTCATTTGATCCTAATGATACTGATGTAGAAGAATTCAAAAAGCTAAAAAAATTAGAGGAACGAAGAATGAATAATCTGAAATTATTGGAACTCGAGGAGTGATTATGCAGCAATCTAATCTTGAAGAAAAACTGCGATGGTTATTTGATACAAACTCCATAATTAAACTTGTTCGATCAGAAAATGCTGCTGTCTACGAGAAATTAAAAGAATTTAAATTAATAAATTATGTATCAAAAATTACAATTTTAGAATATCCAAAATCCTTTAAAACCTATAAAAATTTTCAAATCATCGATCTTAATCGAAAAATTACAGATAAAGCTTTAGAACTTGTCTTAAAACTACGAATAGATGGCAAATTAATTCCAATTCCAGATGCATTGATTGTAGCATCAGCTGAAGTTCATGAAATCCCAGTCCTTATTTCGGATGATAGACATTTTCATATATTGCAAAAATATACAGAAGTTGCAAAGATTGTTCTTTCTTTTCAAGATTTTGTACAAAAATTGCTTTCTTGATATTTGGTTACCCAGAAGAAAATGATCTATTGTGTTGAGAGCAGATTTACAAGAACTTTTCCTTATCGAAAAAGGTTTTGCTAATGCCTTTCTTTCTGAAATTTAAATTTACCTCATGAATTTCCTCTTTTAATTTTTTTACGAATAATCGAGTAAAAAATCAAATTTGATTAAAAATAATTATTATATGATGTCAACAGATAAATTAAAAACTGGATTAATTCATTACTACTTTGGCATGGGTTGTGGGAAGACCTCAATAGGGCTTGGACATATAGTAAGGGCATTAGGAAGAAATTTACGCACTATTATTATACAATTTTTAAAAAAACATGATCCTACTGCCCAGAAAGGTTATTTTTATGGAGAATACATAACACTTACTGAAAAATTAAATGTTCCTGTTATTCAGTTCGGAGAATTCAATTTTATCAAATCTGGAAAACAAATTGCTAATCAATTAGAAATGGCACAAAATGCGTTGAGTAAGGTAAAAGAAGTAATTACGTCAGATAATTACGATTTAGTCATTCTAGATGAAGTTGGTTCCATGATTAAGTTGAAATTGTGGAAGATAAAAGAGTTTTTGAAAATATTGGAGAAGAAAAATCCAAAAATTGAAGTTATAATAACAGGACATCAAAAAATTCCAGAACTAGAAAGTATTGCAGATTACGTAACTCATCTTGAGGCAATTAAACACCCATTTCAAAAAGGAATCCTTGCGCGTCCGGGAATTGAATTTTAGATGATATTTTTTTTACCAAATAACTTATAATTTAACAGCCATTTTTTAAAATAGGAACGATTGAAATGACATCGACAGAGAAAAATCGAGGAAATCTGGAAATTATTAAAAAGGAAAAAGAACGATGGACAAATGAAATTGTGAAAAAATCCTTAGAGAGAGTGCCAGAACGAAAGAGAGTATTCAAAAACCTTTCTAATATCAATATAAACTCACTATACACTCCAGATGATATCAAAAACATGGATTATATTAAAGATCTTGGTTTCCCTGGAGAATACCCATATACCCGCGCAGCTCAACCAACCAGTTATCGTGCTCGTTTTTGGACAATGAGACAGTTTGCTGGATTAGGGGATGCTAAAGAAACAAATCAGAGATTTAAATATTTAATAGCAAACGGTCAAACGGGATTAAGCGTTGCTTTTCATTTACCCACAATTTATGGATATGAAAGTTCAAGCCCGATGAGCAGTGGTGAAGTTGGAAAAGAAGGTGTTGCAATCGATACTTTAACGGACATGGAACAGCTTTTTGATGGTATTGATCTATCAAAGATATCCACTTCAATGACAATTAACGCTCCAGCATCAATATTATTATGTATGTATTTAGCAGTTGGGGAAAAACAAGGAGTTCCGATGGAGAAATTAACTGGAACGATTCAAAATGACATCCTTAAAGAATATCAAGCTCAGAAGTCATATATATTTCCACCTGAACCATCAATGAGGTTAATTGTTGATACAATTGAATTTTGCACCAAAAATGTTCCCAAATGGAATACAATCAGTATTTCTGGTTATCATATTCGAGAGGCAGGGTCGACTGCGGTACAAGAACTTGCTTTTACGTTAGCAAATGGTTTAGCTTATGTTGAAGCTGGAATTGAACGAGGATTGAATGTTGATGAATTTGCCCCTAGGTTATCACATTTCTTTAATTCCCATAATAATTTCTTTGAAGAAATTGCAAAATATAGAGCTGCACGCCGTATTTGGGCAAAGCATTTACGAGAAGATTATGGAGCAAAGGACCCTAAATCATGGCGATTACGTTTTCACACTCAAACAGCGGGAGTGTCCTTAACAGCAAAAGAACCATATAATAATGTTATTCGGGTTACTTTACAGGCACTAGCAGCAGTTTTAGGCGGAACTCAATCATTACATACAAATTCCTTTGATGAAGCACTCGCTCTTCCCTCTGAAGAAGCGGTCAGAATAGCGCTTAGAACTCAACAGATAATTGCAGAAGAATCTGGAGCTGCGGATGTTATTGATCCTCTAGGTGGAAGTTATTACGTTGAAGCTTTAACAAATAAAATGGAAGAAGAATGTGAAAAATATTTTGCTAAAATAAAAAAAATGGGAAAAGGTTCCATTCTTAAAGGTTCAATCGTCGGAGTTAAAAATAACTTTTATCAACGCGAGATTGCTAATGCATCATACCAATTCCAAAGGGAATTAGAAGCAAAAGAACAGATCCAAGTAGGAGTTAATAAATATATATTTGAAGGGAAGGTAATTGAACCACCCGAATTAATAAAAATCTCTGATGAGGTTTCAAAAGAACAAATTAAAAATCTTAATGATGTTAAAGCTCAACGAGATGAAGCTTTAGCTCAAAAATGTTTGGAAAAGATTAAAGAAATTGCTCAAGGGACTGAAAATTTAATTCCTTATATTCTGGATGCAGTAAAAGCTTACTGTTCTGTAGGAGAGATTATCGGTGTTCTTAGAAAAATCTTTACAGTATATAGAGAAGAAAGTATTTTTTAGAATATATTTAAAAACAGATTAAAATAGTGGTAATTAAAAATGGAAAAAAATATTAGATGCATTGTCGCCAAACCTGGACTTGACGGGCATGATCGCGGTGCCAAAGTAATTTCAAGGGGACTAAGAGATGCAGGCTTGGAAGTAATTTATACTGGACTTCACCAAACCGCCGATGATATTGTTGAATCTGTTGTTCAAGAAGACCCAGATGTTTTACTCCTTTCAATTCTCTCAGGAGCTCACACAATTCTTTTTCCAGAAATTATGAAGAAGTTTAAGGAAGAAGGAATTAATGATGTTTTGATTCTGGGAGGAGGAATTATACCAGACGAAGATATTGCTAAAATGAAAGAAGTGGGAATTTCCGAGATATTTGGACCTGGAACAAAAATTCAAGAAATAGTGGATTATATTAAATCGCATTTAAAACGGTAAATTCAGATAAATTATTGCTAAATCAGAGGCCTATTAATGGAATCATCAATAAAATCATCAAAAATTGATTTAGATATATATAATTTGATAGAGAAAATGAGAAAAGGAGACAGAAGGGCAGTAGCAAGATTAATTACTAAAGTGGAAAATGGCGGTCCGGAAGTTTCTAAGCAAATAATTAAAGAAATATACCCCGAAACGGGAAAATCTTTTATTATTGGAATAACTGGATCTCCAGGTTCGGGAAAATCCACTTTGACAAATCAAATTGCGTCGGAATACTTGAAAAAAGGATTAAAAATAAGCATTATTGCAGTTGATCCAACATCACCTTTTTCAGGAGGGGCACTCTTGGGTGATAGAATTCGAATGAAATCGAATTTCACTAATAAAAATCTCTTTATTCGTTCCATGGCTAACCGAGGAAAACTTGGTGGTCTTGCAATGGCTACTAAAGAAGCAATTCATATATTTGATGCATATGGATCTGATATTATTATTGTTGAGACTGTGGGTGTGGGCCAATCTGAAATTGATATCTTCAAAAGCGCGCATACTACCCTAGTCATTATGCCTCCTGGGATGGGTGATGAAATTCAAGCAATTAAAGCTGGAATCACAGAAATCACAGATATTTTCGTTGTAAACAAAATGGATAGAAATGAAGCAGATAAACGAGTTAATGAATTAGAAACGATGTTAGATATTGCAGAAAATATTGTAGTTGATCAAAAAAATCATAACATTCGAATTATAAAATCAAATAAATGGCGCCCCCCTGTTATTAAAACAAATGCAATATCGGGAGAAAATGTGCCAGAATTAATTGAACTTATTGAATCACACCGTGAGTTTTCAAAAACAACAGGATTAAAGAATAAAAAATTAGCGTATCGTTATAAACACTACGTAGTTGATATAATTCAATATTTTCAGAATAAGGATATTGAGCGCTTAATATTTTCTAATCCTAAAATCAATGAATTCATAGATCAGATACTTTCCTATAAAACTGGCTCCGATCCATATTCAATTTCGGAGATGATCTTAGAATTATTTTCAAAAAGGTATTTTTCTTAAACCTAAGGATAAAAGAAGGGAAAATTATTGCCCGATTATAATATCATCTTCGGCGGGGGAAAATTTGGCTCTTATTTCATTAAAAAATTGGAGGACCCAATTCTTTCCTTCGTAATTGATAATGATGCAAATTGTTTATTAGCAAATGAATATCCCAAAATGAAAATTGAAGAAGCTCATAAAAAAATTTTATTAGATAACACAAAATCTCAAACAAAACGTGAACAAAATAAGTTTTTTTTTATTGAGGGAAACATAAAGACTGTTTATGAATTATTGAAAATAAAAACTCCTAATTACATCGTTCCTACTGCTCCAATACATGTAATTTTGGAAGTAATAAAGGTTCTCATAAATCAAGAATTTCCAAATATTAGTTTGTCTCCAATAAAACCCCTATCTTCCTTTCAAAAACCCGATGAAATGTTTATATTTTCATTTGATAAATCTGAGATATATCTTTCTTATGCAAGTTGGGATGAAAAATGCCCAGATAATTGCCCAAGCCCATTAGATTACTGCCCATTTCATAAAAGAAAGAAACCAATTACAATTTCAGAATTTTTGGAGCAACAACTAGTAAAAAACAAATATTTTGGATTTAAAAGCACTCAAATTGGACCAGGTTATGGTGGTATTGAAGGAAAATTGATAAAAAACCAATTAGAAAAGCTCTTTAACTTCATAGAACGGAATTCAAACGATTTTCCTATAGAAATTCTAGTTGGTACTACTTGTAATTGCCATGGAGTTCTTTCTGGATTACAACTATTTAATTCTGAATAAAAAACATAAAAAAAATTTTTAAATTTTGATTTATTCCAATCAATTTTAGCAATTAGAAACAATAATATAAATGATTGTGAAAAAACCTAAACTCTTAATTGTAAATCCTCATCCAGATGACGGAGAAGCATTTTGTGCAAATATTTGTGCTCAAGCAGTTAGATTTGGTTGGGAAATTCATCAAGTTCTTGCAACTTGTGATGAATATGGAACCCCTATTGTAGAATTTAAAGGAAAAAGAATTCAGCAAATTAGAAAGCATGAAATGATGAAGGCAGCAAAAGCATATGGAATTGACTCATATGGTAATTCTATTGTCAAATTACACTGGATGAATTATATTGATGGATATGTGCCTCACAATAGAACAGCAGTAATTAGACTTCAGAATTTCATCTTAAAATTAGATCCTGATGTAGTTATCGGTCCAGATCCTTTCATTTACATGGACGGTCATGTAGATCATATAGCAGTCGGTAAAAATTATTATTTTGCTCTGAAATGGATGAATTCAAAACAACGACCAAGAAAAATGTTCTTTTTCCAATCATTAATGCCTGATTTTTTTCTACCTGTCCTCCTTGAGGACAAAAACACAGTTATAAAAGCCAGACTCGCCCATAAGAGTCAATGGAGTTCTAATGAAGCAAAACTTCTTGAATTCTTCCCCCTTTTTCTTCAATTACATTTAAAATTTAAGAAAGGATTTTTAAAAAAAATGGAAGGCTATAGATATGTCAAATTTCAGAGCAAAGATCACGTCCCCAAAGGATTAGCAAGATTAATATTTGTAATATTTAGAGACAGGCCAATAGGTTGTGAAGAAGATAGATTGCTTCCCGGTCCTGAGCATTTTGGGTTAATAACTGAGCCTGAAGACGAAATTTTTAATAAAATAGGTAAATCTACCATAAACTCTTTTTAAGGTTAGCAAGACTTCTATTTTTAATTTGCTTTATATCGCCCTTAAACCGGAATAATACGATATCTTTGAGTAAATTAAGATATTCTCTGTCAATTTGCATTTTAAATTGCATATTAAATTCTGTAATAAGATCCTCTTCAAAATAGGACTTGGATTTAATCTTTTCTGTTATAAATGATGCATGATGTAATACAATTTCAAATTCTCCTTGCAAAATTAATAATTGCATCTTGGGATCTAAAATTTTAAGTACTTTTTCCAATAATTGTATCTCATATTTTAGAGTTTTTTGGTTCCATGGTGTATTAGCGATGAGCCCTAATGGACTAAGAACGAGACCATCTCTGATTTTTGCATTTTTAAATTTTTCTTCAGAAATATTTGAAACAATCATCATTTCTGATTTATAATCTTCTGGGAGCAAAGCATTAATTAAATAAGTCAATTCTTTAGCATAATTTTGGTCCAATTCAGAGCGTAAAATAATTATTGGTGTTAGAGTTAAGATCGCATGAAAAGTATGTAAAACACAAATATGCCCAAAAATTTTTAATATGTTTGGAATGAACAACTTTTCTTTATCGGTATATTTTAAAAATTCTGATAAATCGAGTATTACATCGAAAGTTTCATATCCCATAATTTTTCCATTTCTATCAATAAATGCAACAAATTCATGATCACAGAACATTCCTCTTTTAATTTGTATTTTTATTGATTCACTTTCCTTATTTTGGAAAAAGTAATTGGGAATTTTAATGATTTTTTTTGTTTGACATTGAGGACATATTACTTCTATGGATTTTTCTTTCATAAATAACCAACCTTACATCTAATGTTTCAGAAAGTAAAAAAAAAAAAATTTAAATGTTTATATCTTCATTTTTTCTGGAGATCAGAAGGCTTCCTTTCATAATAAAGAAGAAGGCCACAATATATGTTAGTGTTTTAGGAATCATAGCTAATCCGAATATTGGATCAACAACAATCAAGAAAAGCGTAATTGAATAACAAATATAAGAAATAATGAAACAGATTGCCACATTTCTTATCATTTTCCGATCCTTTATTGAAAATCCAGGAATATTTTCAAAATTAGTTTCCTTAGAACGTTTGATAAATAAGACTATCATAATAATTCCAATAATATAAAGAGGAATATTTGTAATGTATCTAAAGAAATTTACAGATGTAGTTTGTATACCCCATTGATTTTGGGGATATATGATTAAAACAACACGAATAATAGATAAAGCAATCATTATTACATCACTTTTAAATAAAGGATTTCCAATATGCTCGTTTTTTTTTATAAAAGATAATTTCTTTAATTCTCCTGTTCGCCAATAATAATAAATGAACAAGTAAAAGAATTGCATTGTAATTGATGTCATTATTAGCCCAAAACCCATCAGACGAATTGAATTTAATTCGTTATAATAAGCAGCTTGATCAGGAGCTTTTAAACTGACATAATAAATGAAAGCTCTGGTTAATAAATGGAATATATCCCCAAATCCAAGAAATAGAAACGCATAAACCAGATATTTCCATTCATCTGTTTTTTCCTTTGGAGCACGAAGTTTTACTATCAATAATCCTAACCAAAGAATTGCCAAATATGACAAATTAAAAATTGTCGAATATAGGTTGTCAATCATTTTAATTTTCCTCCGATTGTTTAAATGTGGGCATTATAAAGCCAATAAATAAAAAGATTAATCCTGCAGTTAAAATTATCCAAGAACTTATTTGAAAATAGGGTAAAATAGGTAAACTGCCAAGAAACGCTCGTGAAAGCATAAATATAAAAAATAATGCAAAGGATATATCTCCCCAAGCAATAAATAGAAAATTTTTACGTCTTTCTTGAATAAGTTTTGCATTTTTAAAGAACCCAATTGCAGAGATAACATAGATTCCCACACAATAAAGTGTTTGAATTAAATATGAAATATATTTAAGTTGAAATCCTTCAGGATTAGGATCAAACCAATTATTAAAAGGCAGAAGTTCAATTCCAATTATTAGTAATCCAATAATAATAACCCAAATTTTCTTCTTTTTTTTGTTTTCACTTTGAATTATTTCTCCATAGAATAAATAAAGAAACATTGAAGTTAGGATTATTCCGATATTCATTCCTAATAGACTAATAAGATATAATTGAGATTTTTCTCCTGTTTGAATCATATCAATTAATCCAATATTTGAAATTGTTATTGTTAAAAGAAAAGCCAAATTTGATATAGCATAATAAAAAATCGCAATGGTTTTTCTTTCAATCATCCTAACCAGAGCCACTGATGAGAAAATAATAGCAAGACTACTAAAAATAATTAAAATCCCACATATTATTTGAAATACTAAAATTTCATTTATAGTTTGAAATATCATAGTATGGCTAATGTCTAAGGATATTTAAATATGAATAATATTGAATTATTATTCAAATATTTAAAATATAATCTCCACTGCTTATGAGATGTATTTTTACTTTTATGAATTTCTTCATTTTGGTCTTCAATTGTATCTTTTATATCGCTAATTAATCCCCAAACAGCCAATATGATGATTAAAAGAAGATCAGCAATATCAGGAAGTTCTGATATGAATAAATTCATATCTCCAATAAAAAATTTATAGTGTAATGAATTTCGAGTTCTTTTTTATCATAGTTTTAACCTCATTTAAAATCGATTGCACAGAAAAAAACACCAATGTCATTAGATGTATTTAAAAAAAGGTAATTTCTACAATTTATTATATTTTTTCTGTATTTTTTTAATAGTTTTTACAACATAATCCAAAGCCTTTTGATCTGATATAAAGATTCTATGGTCCAATTCAAAAGCGTTTGCATGAATTTTATCAATATTGGGGTATTTTTCAGGATTAGATTTTTCTCCACCCCAATTTGCCTTGCTATAATCTACATTAGGCATTAAATTAACGTCTTTAAATAAATCAAGTGAATGTAAGGGAGGGTAACAAGCATCCGCGGGAATTTTTGCTTTTTCCAATTCTTTATACATTTCTTTATAACCGATTCCACCGAAAAATTCTGGATCAAAATAAACGGGATAAACATACTGAGCGCATGATTCAACTCCTTTACTTCTTTTTTGTGGATGAACACCTGGAATTTCTGATAATTTTTGATTCAAATATAAAGCATTTTTATTTCTTAATCGTAGCTGCTGAGGATAACGTTTTAATTGGGTCCGCAGTAATGCAGCATTCATTTCTCCCAATCTGAAATCAGAACCGTAACTAAAATGATCGTAAAACCATTTACCAGGCTTTCTACCGCTATCCAAGACACTGTACATTTTTTTTGCAAGATCATCATCATTACAAACAATTGCACCTCCTTCCCCCGATGTAATTACTTTACTAGCTTGAAAAGAAAATGTTCCACAATCTCCCCATGTTCCAACCATTTTTCCTTTATATTTACTCCCATGAGCGTGTGCACAATCTTCAATTACCTTTAAATCATACTTACGCGCAATTTCCATAATTCGATCCATTTCACATGGCATCCCCCCTAAATGAACGCAAATAATAGCTTTTGTTCTTTCGGTTACCAACGATTCTAAAATATCAGGATCCATCAAGAAAGTTTCAGGATCTATATCACAAAAGATTGGGACCGCATTAACTGAGATAACTGCTGAACCGCTTGCAAGAAAAGTCCAGTCAGAAACAATAACTTCATCATCAATACCAATTCCAAGAGCCATAAGTGCAATTTCTATAGCATGGGTTCCATTTGTACATGCAAAAGCATGATTTACTTCTTGAAACTTCGCGAATTCCTCTTGAAATTTCCAAACTTGTTCTCCTGCCTGACTTTCTGGAGCACCACACCACCATTGTCCTGTTCTGACAACATCAGCTACAGCTTCAACATCTTCATCTGTCCAAATTGGCCATTTTCGAAATTTAGGTATATCATCATTCATTTATTTTCATAATATATTCATCTTAATTTTCAAATAAATTTATTTCATAATTTTT
>JAUWMK010000280.1 GCA_030613185.1 Promethearchaeum sp. | reverse complement strand
GGTTGATCCGCTGTAAATGAAATTAATTTCTGTGTTTCTCCTGCTTTTTTCCAGCCCAAGTTCAC
Organism: Promethearchaeum sp.; assembly: GCA_030613185.1. Classification (GTDB taxonomy): domain Archaea; phylum Asgardarchaeota; class Lokiarchaeia; order Sigyniarchaeales; family Promethearchaeaceae; genus Promethearchaeum. The sequence goes on along the minus strand of JAUWMK010000280.1, from coordinate 6,357 downwards.
ATCGATAATAGAGACAAATTTTGATATACCCACATCATTATCTGTTGGAGCTCTCCAGAAATTCGCCTTAAGCGGTTTCGAAATTAAATTCTTACCCTTATATACATATGATTCGATTAAACCAGTTAATTTGCTAATTTCGATTTGAAAATTTTCTCCTTTAATCCTGTACTTATCGACTAAATCATTAGGTCTAAGCACTGGAATAGTTAGAAAACTCATTTTTTGTCTTGATTTCTTTTCTTTAATATCAAACGGAATATTAAACTGATCCCAAGCAATACTATGCCCTTTTTCAGCCCAATGAGTCGAATTATGCAATTTAAAATCAATTTTTAGAAAATATTCTGTATTTAATTTTACATTAGGTCGTTGAAATGGTATTAATATTTCTTGTTCTTGCTTGGGAAGAATTTTTTTACATGGGATTTTACCATTTTGAATTAATTTTCCATTTGATGTTAATTCCCAGACAATATCAACAAAATCTAAGGATATAAACGAGAATTTATTTAAAATTTTAAATTTACCCACCGTCAAATCGACAGGAATAACTTCAATGTTCTGATAGACTTTATTCATTTCATATATTGCTGGATGCGGTTTTCTATCAGGATCTACAATTCCATTTATACATAAATTTCCATCATTCGGTTCTTCACCGAAATCTCCTCCGTAACCCCAATATTCCTTATTATCTTCAGAAATCAATTTTAATCCTTGATCTACCCAGTCCCATATAAACCCACCAACTAGATTATCATATTTTTCAATAATATCCCAGTACTCCTTTATATTTCCTGTTGAATTTCCCATAGAATGTTCGTATTCGCAAAGTATTACAGGTTTATTCCCATATTTTTTCGCTTTTACAGTATAATATGCAATTCCTCCAATCCTAACTGTTTTTAATTGGCCCATTTTTTCTAATGTCTCAGGGGAAGTATACATTGTACTAAAAACATCGGAAACATTCAATTCGTAATCTCCCTCATAATGAATTGGGCGAGCGTTATCTATATCTATAGCAGCGTGTTTCATCGCAATAAAATTATCTCCATTTCCTGCTTCATTACCAAGTGACCACAAAATAATACTTGGGTGATTTTTATCTCGTTCGACCATTGAAACCATTCTGTCCACTACTGCCTTTTTCCACTCAGGTTTACTTTTTGGTAAAACATTTCTTAACCCATGAGATTCAACATTTGCCTCATCCATTACATAAATTCCGTATTCATCGCATAATTTGTAGAATTCCGGTTGGTTAGGGTAATGACTGGTCCTCACTGCATTAATATTAAATCTTTTAAACATTTTTATATCTTCAAGTGATCTTTCGATTGGAATAGCTCTCCCATGATCTGGATCGTGTTCATGTCTATTAACGCCTTTTAGTAAGATGGGGGCGCCATTTATCAATAAATTCTTATCCTTTATTTCCACTTTTCTAAATCCGAATTTACAGTGTTCTACTTCAATTATTTTGTGATTAGAATCTTTTAAAACTACAAATAAATCATAGAGATTTGGTGTTTCAGCCGACCATTTTAGAGGGTTTTTTATTTTAGCTTCAAATTTTACCGTAATTTCGGATTCTCCTCCAATCTCTAATTTTTTAGTAATCATCGGGTTCAGGGGGACATTCCGTAATTTTTGATCTTTTAAAATTGTTTCAAAATGTATGTAATCCGCTCTATCTTCTGAGTAATTATGTATTTTTGCTTGAATTGTTAAAATTGCATCCTTATATTTTTCATCCAAATCGCAAAATACAAAAAAATCTCTGATATGCACATTTGGTGTAGTAAAAAGATATACATCACGAAAAATTCCGCTAAATCTCCACATATCCTGATCTTCTAAATAACTTCCATCAGACCATCGATAAACTTCGACAGCGAGTAAATTTTCTCCTTTCTGTATGTATTTAGTAATCCGAAATTCGGCGGGAGTCATACTTCCTTGACTATAACCAACTAAGTTATCATTAATCCAAAGGTAAAAAGCGGATTTTACACCCGCAAAGTGAATAAACACTTCCCTATTTTCCAAATCGTCCCAGTTTTTAGGGATTGTAAAGAATTTTCTATATGAACCAACAGGATTATAATCGTGTGGGATTTTTGGGGGAGATAATTTTTTTTTATGTCTAAAAGGATACTTTATATCAGTATAGTAGGGAATACCATAACCCTTTAACTGCCAATTGCTTGGAACAGTAATTTCTTTCCAATAGCTATCATCAAAATCGATTTTATAAAAATTTACAGGTCTTTCTTCTGGTTTTTCTACCCAATGGAACCACCATTTTCCATTTAAATTTTTAAAATAAGTTGAATTTTCTGGTTTTTCTGTTTGAGCGTTTTCTATATCTTGAAAAGGTATTAAAGTATTATGTGCTGGGTCCTTGTTTTTTCCAATTATTTCGGGATTTTCAAGGTCATTCCATATTTCTTCCATAAATTCAATTCTTCATTCATTAAATTTATTTTTTTACAAAAATTTCTCAATATATGAAGCACTTTCATTTTACAAAAATTGATGAAAAGAAAGTAGAAGCATTTGGTTCAACAGAAACAACAATCCGAGTTTTTATAAATGAAGATGAAGCACCGAATTTTATTATGAGGCGCTTTGAAATTAAACCACTCGGGCAAATTGGCGTACATTCTCACGATTGGGAACATGAAATTTTCATTCTTAACGGAAATGTTGTTTTAATTAATGAAAAAGGAGATCGAGAGTTAGTTTCCAGTGGAGAATTTGTTTTCATTCAACCAAATGAACCTCATGGTTATAAAAATGAAGGAAATGAAACAGTAGCCTTTATCTGTATGGTCCCAAAACAAGAGAAATAGAAAAAGAAATAAAAAACGATAATATTAGGTTTGGAAAACCCTTATTATTAACCCATCTGCTCTAGGAATATTCGGTAATCCATCATACATTATCACTCCTTTTTAAATTATTAGTCTGGAGCAGAAAAGAGGATTATTTCCAGATTAATTATTTTTTTTACCTTTTTATGATATTTGTGATAAAATTATTTAATTCCTTCAAGTAATTATTAAAGTGAAATGTTATTTCTGCTATGGGTTAAATTATTATGATTCAACAAGAAAGCGATGGTAAATTTGAAATTTTAACTAATAGGTTGACTGTTCTTGCAAGGTTTCTAATTTTTTTAGTAGCATTTCCCGGGATCGTTGGTGTAATTGTAAGTGGTATTACATATTTGTTTGTTCCAGAGCATTTCTTACAAGGGCCATATACATTAGGGATATTTTTAGTAGGTATCACAACAACTCTCCCAGTATTTTATTATCTATTTTTAAAGATATGGAAAAAGAAAATTTGGAATAAAATTACTCCATTGAGTTATAAACGAGAACTAAGATTAGGTATTTTACTAATATATATCCCATCAGTAGCTACTTCAGTATTATTTTTTGTACTTTCAAAATTTTTACAATATCCAACCTTTTCTTTTGAATTTCAATTTTATATTTTGACAATTATGCCCTTAGAATCATGGTTTTTTTGTAAATTTTACAATATTTTATTTCCGATTGTAGAAAGTGAATCGGATTCTTCAGAAACACCTAAAATCCTTGTAGATCACCATCAACTTTCACTTCAAAGAATTATTTCAAAAGCATTTTTAATTAAGGTTTTTATTGATATTGTATGCTTAAATTTATCTGAATCTGCTCTAATTATAATTATTTTTAACGTAGCAGGTGCAAGTCTGTATCTTGGCATTAAACAACTGGTTTTTAAATTAAAAAATCGCTCATCAGATTTTAAGTTAATGTTGAACCTTAAACTTCTTGGATATGTGCTAATTCTCCAAAGTATAATACAGCTTTGGTTAAGTCTTGGATTAAGTGAGTTTCGGCCACAAATTAATTTGGCCATATACATTATTATAACAACTTTAATAACCTTAAAAATATCCATAATTTTGTTTCATAAATCAATTAGTAGTCTCTTCATTGGTTTTCAAATCCGTGTGAAATGGTTTATCGCTTTTATTATTAATGATTTTTTAAGTATTGCATTATTTCTCACAGGAATAATATATTTAATCTTAGAGGAATATTCAAATATTATACTAATAGCAATATGCGTTTTTTTTCTAATTGAAAATCGGGTCGAAAAGTATTTTCATTTTTCTAATAAGTTAATTTCATCTCTATTCTTTGCATTTCAATTATTAACAATTTACGCAATTATTTCATTTTTAATAATAGATATAGAAATAATATTTCTTCAAACCATTATTTTCTCAGTACTTTCAATCACAATTCCAGTAATGCTATTTGAATTAAAATCAATCAAGAAGAAAACCAAGAATTTCATCCAAAATATACAATTTATTATCGTATTCTATGAAATCGGTGTGTATTTAGCAATTACTACCGTTGCTAATAGTTTATTGCTAATAATGGATTTTGAATTATTTAATTATATTTTCTTTATATCACTTAGTTCTCTAAGCACACTTTATCTCCTTTATGCAATTAATATTAAAGGTTCTCGAACAAATAAATTTTCGATATTGTTGCTATTATTTTTATTGATAAGCTTTTTCGGCCTTTTTTTGTTGATAGAAGGTGCATTACATGGAATTTCGAGCAGTTTTCTGGAATTTTTAAAAGATGCTACCCCAATCCAGTTATTTTCTCCAACAGGATTTCTTTCTAATATCCCTGAATTTATCTCAACAGATGAATTAATTGTTTGTTTAGCAGGATTAGTAACAATGGTAGGATATTATAGTATCTTGGAGTTACATTCTCGTTTTAGAGTTATATCTACATACGTCTCAAAGTTTAACAAGATTCTTAGCCGGTTTGTATTATCGCTCATCATTTGTATAATAATCTTGATGACATTTCAATCCATTTCTGGGATTTTATTAAGTTTAATGCTAGGAACTTTCTTATCAAGTTATATTTTTGAATCTTCTTATAATTTTAAAGAATTTATTCAAAAACCTCCTAAGACTTCTATTATTATAGCTAAAAGAAATATATTTGCAATCAACTCGTTCGTTTCTTTATTCTTATATTTCTTCATTGGACGGGAAATTCTTAATGTAAATATCACTTTAGCCTTCAATATTGCCTTAATTGGATTGATGGTACAAATAAATTTCATCCAAAAATTAAAAAACATTTTAGATGTAAAAATCAAAGATAAAAGTATATTACATCTAATAAATGCAATTTCCCTGATTCTCTCAGGAATTTTAGCATTTCCTTCTCTAATATCTTTAATTCCCTCGTTCGTAAATCTTGAAGATCTCATAGAATCAATTGTTACGTTTACACTAATTCTATTACCTTTTTTAAAACTTGCACTCAAACAATTTTACATAGGGAACTTCTTGAAAGAAAAAAAACATGTCTATCTAAATTTGATTACAATAATGGCATTTTGGATTCTAGCCACTGTTTCAGCTATTAAACTCACATTAGATGAATTTTGGTTTATTCCAGAGAATTTTGAATTTACACTAATAATTTCTCTAATTCTCATTGTATCTTCTTTTATATCTTTATTCAATGTGTATCTAAATAAGAAAAAAAAATTTCAAGGAATTTACCTAATCTGGCATTTTAGTACGAGTTTTGTATGGCAATTGAGTTTTATTGGTTTTTTAACATCTTCTATAATTTTTTCAATTGAACTTGGTAATTTAATATTAGTTTTTCTTGGTTTATTCGGATTTGGTATCATTTCTAGGAGAAATATTTTATATACAAGTGAAATTAAAGGAGATTTCAATCATAATATACAAAATTCAAAGATATTTTCGAATAGAAAATCAATCATTACCAGAATTGGAGAAATAATTCGAATTATTAATATCATATCATTTCTCTGTTTTATATATACAACATTGACAGAGTTATTTGATTTCCTACCACCTGAAGCATTAGCAATTTGCTTATCGATATTGCTTTTACTAGTTTATTTGGTCCCAGAATTTAAAAAATACATAAAAAAACAGGTATTCCGTATTTTGAATTCAATTTACATAATAGGTTTTACTTTTCTTGCCATTTTATCTATAAATTCAAGATTTGAATATTCCTGGGGGATTAATATTTTCAAAGATGATCTTCTCATTTATTCTATTCTTTTCTGTTTAATCTTAACTATTAGTTCAGTTTTAATCATAATTGACCAATTAATAAAAGGAGAATATATAGTCTTTTTCTAAAATCTTTTCTTTACGTATCATCTGGATCATATCCCCATTTTATTTCTTTACAACGATATTTTCTCCATGTTACCCCCAAAATTAATACCCCATATTGCTATTGAGGAACTTGAAGATATTTA
>JAUWMK010000313.1 GCA_030613185.1 Promethearchaeum sp. | reverse complement strand
GTTCTTACCATTATATCATTCATTACAAAACGTATCCATGCCGATTGAGCACCGGTATTACCATTGCTACCTATTTCTTCCTTATCAAAAATTGACATTATTGCTGTGTTTTTCGGTGTTCCATTGATATCAATTAAAGATTTTATACCCGTCCATGTACATACACCATCATCATGACCAGCAGCCCCTATCATGCTTTTATCCAAACCAACATATCTTGGAGGGAGACCAGAAACCAAATTTAATTCGGCGGACTGAAGATCAGCTTCGGTAATTCCGTATTTTTCGTTTAAAATCTTTAATACATTAATTTTGAATTTTTCCTTAGCTCCTTTTGCATCTTTATTATTCTTTTCATCAATTGGAAGTGCTCCAACGAGAATATTTAATTCTTCTCCTTTGAAAACTTCAGGCATTTTTCTTTTATTCTGAACATTTTTGGATAAATGAGGTAAAATATCAGGGATTGTAAAAACAGGGTCATCGGGATTCTTACCAATATCGATCGGGATTTTAGTTCCATCTTTCTTAACAATTAAACCGGTTAGATGTAATGGAATGGTAGCCCATTGATATTTTTTTATCCCACCATAATAGTGAGTTTTAAAAAGCGCTAGAGATGATTTTTCATCTTCATATAATGGCCGCATCTTTAAATCAAGTCTTGGTGTATCGATATGGGATCCGATTTGGTGATTTTTTTCTATTATAGATTTTTTACCTATAACAACCATAGCAACATTCTTTTCTCTATTAACATAATAGATTTTATCACCTGGATTCAATTTATTTATGTTTTTGCCAATTTCTACTCTTTTAAACCCGTTTTTTTCTGCTATTTTTATTGTCCAAGCAGCTCTTTCTCGTTCGGTTCGTGCATTTTTCAAGAAATCAAAATAATCATCAGCAAGTTTTAAAGTTTCTTTTTTTTGTTCATCGTTAAATATTTCCCATCCATGTTTGAGTTTATTTCCCAATTTATCCTCTAAAGATAGTTCTTTTGATTCTTCATCAGTTTTATTATCTGAATTAAAATTGTTCATTATATTTTTTTATATATTCATAACCTCAAAAAATTTCTTATATTTATAACCTCAAATTTTTTTTAGTAGGCGGTCTTCAATTTAATGTTCAATTGTTAAATGGAAATTATGAGGAGATTACTAATCGATTAAAATAGAGAATTATTACATAAATTAAGTAATTGCAGTTGTATATTTCCAGTTTTAACATTACAAAGGAAGTAAATGGAGTGATATTAATAAAATGATAACGCAGCGAATAGCTGACAATATCTATGAAGTTTCAGCAGATATGAAACTAGTTAAAGTTGAAGAAAAAATTTTAAAATTCCAGATGAAAGTACCTGCACGAATCTATGCTAATCAATATTTAATGGATAGAATACAGAAAGATAAAAGCATCGATCAAATTACAAATGTTGCTTGCTTGCCTGGAATTAGAAAACATGTAATTGCAATGAGTGACGCCCACCAAGGATACGGTTTCTGTATAGGCGGCGTTGCAGCAACAGATTTGGATGGAGGCGCAATTTCTCCTGGAGGTGTTGGTTATGACATTAATTGTGGCGTTAGGCTTCTAAGAACCGGTTTAGATTTCAGTGATGTTACAGCACAAATACCAGATTTAATTGAAGGATTATTTCAAAATATTCCGAGTGGATTAGGATCAAAAGGGAAATTAAGGATTACACCTGCCGATTTAAACAGAATATTAGATGAAGGGATTAATTGGGCAATAGATAAAGGTTATGGATTCAATGAAGATCGTGAATTTTGTGAAGATCATGGTTTAACGCAAGGAGCAGACAGTTCTTTAGTATCAAAAAAAGCAAAAGATCGGGGAATAAGACAATTAGGGTCTTTGGGTTCAGGGAATCATTTCATCGAAATCCAACGTGTCGAAGAAATATTTGATGAACAAGCAGCAAAATTAATGGGCCTCCAAAAAAATCAAGTTACATTGATGATTCATACTGGAAGTCGTGCGATGGGTCATCAAATATGCACTGATTCATTACAAGAAATTGATCATCTTATGCACCGAAATGGGATAATTGCCCCTGATCGTGAATTAGGTTATGTTATTAGTGGAACCAAGGAAGCTGATAGATATTTGGCACAGATGCGAGCTGCTGCTAATTTTGCATGGACTAATAGACACATCATCATGCATTGGGCAAGGGAAACTTTTCAATCGGTGCTAGGTCTCGATCCTTCTGAGATGAAGTTAATTTATGGCCTTGCACATAATATACTTAAGCAAGAAGAGCATGATCTTGGCAATGGGGAGCGGGGAATGGTTAATGTTCATCGAAAAGGTGCAACACGTGCATTTCCTCCTGGTCATCATGATGTTCCAGATAAATACAAAGACATCGGGCAACCCGTTTTAATTCCTGGAAGCATGGGAACCTCTTCATATCTTTGTGTAGGTCAAGAAAAAGCGATGGATTTAAGTTTTGCAAGCACTGCCCATGGTGGTGGTAGAGAAATGAGTCGATCGAAAGCAAAACGCCAATTCTGGGGAAAGCAAATAAAGGAAGAATTAGGAAAACGTGGAATCGTTGTTCGAGCCGCATCCCTAAAGATTTTAGCGGAAGAAGCTCCTTTGGCTTATAAAAATATTGATGAAGTCGTTGGAGTCTCACATAATCTAGGAATTATAAAGAAAGTTGTAAAATTGGTTCCAATCGGAGTAACCAAAGGATAAAGTTGGAAAAAGAATATGGGAAAATCAAAATTCAGTTTGAAAGCTCAAGCAAAAATACAAACGGGTGCTCATCAAAAAAATAGTCGGCATGTCTATTATGATGAGAAGATCACTCAAAAAGGAACTGGAATGTCAAAAAATGTTTTCGTTTTATTACTTGCGATAATGCTGATAGGAGCTGGAACCGGAGCTTATTTTCTTCTGACTGGAAACAAAGATAATATTGGAAGTGGTGGTACCAATAATACAACAAATAATGAAGATGGACTCCAAGAAGGTGATGGATTTAAAGCTCATTACAAATTATGGATTGCAGATGAATCAGGTCCCGATGGAGTTATAGATACTTCTGCAGCTCCAGATGAAGATAGTACAGAAGATGACGGTGATCCATTGGATTTTACAACTGACAGAGTGATCGAAGGGTTTAAGAACAATATATTGGGATTGAAAGAAGGAGAAGAAACCACTTTTACTCTGGAATCGGGAGAAGGTTATACGACAGATGATTTAGCATATTATCGGTTAACTTTTTGGGTTCAAATCGTAGAAATTCATTAACATTTTTTTTTACTAACTATTATCATCTGGGTTATTCTATTTTCTAATACAGAGTGTGTAAAATTTATAATTCAAATTGGATAATAAGAAAGAACTCTCCAATTTCTTGTTATATTGCAATCTTCACATTAGTGATTGAATATCGTGCTATAAGTTTTGTATAATTAGTTTAAAAGATAAAAGAAGAAAAAATATTATTCTCCAAGTTCCTTAAATGGAAGGTGCAGCGTTTCGACATTGTTCATTGTAATTGCCATTATATCCATGGCATTTCCGGCCATAGCATCCCTCTTTATTGCATTACGAATAACTTTTTTCATAAGTTCGATACCTTTTTTCACTGTGAGCGTTGGTTTATATTCAGCTTCTAAGATTGATACGGCAAAGGTTGCTGAACTTCCACTTACTCCATAATCATCTTCCATTAAAGATCCAATAGCATCCATGGTGTAAACTTTAGGGCCATTCTCATCAATACCAGCGACTTCCACATTGCAAAAGAGAGGTGACATCTTTCTCTGATACATATAATTCGCAACCATTTTAGCCATAGCTTGAACTGAAATTTTATATCCCTCACGTAACTCATAAATATTTGCCTGAGCATTCATGATTCGTGCTAACGCTTGAAAATCTCCGATAAGTCCATAACAAGATATTGCAATTTTTTTATCTTTTGTAATAGGAAAAATCTTTTTAACGTTTTTATTGTTTACTGTGTATCCCCAAGTGCTTCTGGTGTCATTACCTAGAACCACCCCATCCTTACATCTTATTGCTACGCTGCATGCGCCCGGGACCCATATTTGTTGTGCCATTTTCTTATATATTTGTTATAGTTTGGTAATTTAAATTTTTTTTTATTTAAATTTATTTGAAAAAATCGATATTCAGTTTATTTAATCACAAAAGTTATTTATGGAATTCGATAAGAATTCATTTATGAATCAAAAAACTAATATTTCACAATTTGAGAGTGTTGGATTCGAATATGCACAACAACTAAGAAAGACCCTCAAAATAAAAATTGTGGATGATTTTCTAAAATACCCTATTGAATTTATCCATGAAAAGTCTGGTATTGAAATCAAGCGTTTAGAACAATTTTCGGATTTATTTGATTTATATCAAGTTCCAAATTTGACTGCTCGGGAAGCAGAATTGCTTTATTATGCAAATATTAATTCAGTTACTGAACTTTCTCACAGGCAAGCTATAAGAATTTATTATAAATTAAAAAAAATTGATGAAGAAACATATTTTATCATATTACAATTACCAACTTTTGCTAAAATTGACGAGTGGATATATTTCGCAAAAATGTTGACAAAACGAATTAAGTTCGGGTTGAACATTCCAATAATTTTATTTCCAATGGTTTCAATAAGAAATGCAAGCGAATTAAAGAATTACAAGATTTTCACACTAAATGATTTTATATCTAAGGAACCAAATATCCCAAAAATATGGCAACTTATTAATATGAGAAGAAGAGATTATAAAAAGCTAAAACGGATGATAGATTTCGTGAAAATTGCTGGAGTTGATATTTATTTAGCGAAAATTTTCCAAGAAGCCAAGATAAAGGATATAAATGAATTTAAAGAATTAGAAGCGGAAACAATTTTAGAGATGGTAAAACCAATTCAAGATCAAGAAACCTCTTGCATTGAAGAGATAGATATAGAAATGATAAAAGATATTAAAAAAAAGATACTGGAGAATGAATTTTAAATGACATTAGTAGATAATTTGATCATAAGTCTTTATAGCGTTGTTGGAGTAATTGGATTCCTATTCGGATTTTTTCTAGTGTTCAAAAACCTGAAAAAAATTAACCTAATTGAGCGTGAAAAATTTGATTTTGGTGATTGGCTTGCATCCATCGGCTTTGGTGCAATGTTTACATTAGCAATACTGTTTGCATTAAATCTTTCAATTGATACTTTAAATAATTCTGGGATTCCTCTCCCTTCGATTGCGGGGTATTTATTAGCCATAATGTTAGGAATATTGCTAATATATCCATTATGGGAAGTATTCTTTTTAGGCAGGCCTACTGCGGATAGTGTCCATGACTTTCACAAATTTTTGGAATCAAATATTCTAGATCGATTCAAGGGTAGAATTGCCTATGTGATATCTTTTTGTATTTTCATTGTAATTTACATTGTTCCGGTTATAGTTTTCACTCTGTTATCAGAGTATACTATTTTAGAGATCATTTTCATATGGTTTTTATTATTTCCGCTATTCTTTCTAAACTATTTTGCAGCAAATGGAATTGTATCTGGTATTTTACAAACAAGTTATAGAAGAGCTATACCTTCGGACATAA
>JAUWMK010000170.1 GCA_030613185.1 Promethearchaeum sp. | reverse complement strand
TGATTATTTTTTATCCACACACGGTTTTACAAGGATCCAAAATTAATGTATTTTTGCAAGATTGAATCCTCACTAAAAAATCAAAAATAGGGAAGTTATTTTTGAACAGCCCCTAACCAATATTTTTCAGACCTCAACTCTTGGATATTCAGAGAAACTCTTATCTCAAGGAAATTTTTATTACGTAGTGACCACAACAACTGTGAATGGAACATCGGATATTTCAAATTGTGTTTCAGTTCTTATCGATTTTTCGTTTAAAGATCTCCTATCTAATAAATATGTAATAGGAGGCGCTGCTGTTGGATTTTTGGCATTGTTGAGTATTGGAATAGTGATAATTAGAAAAAAGAAAAAGATGTAAATGTAAAAAAAGAAAATAGAAGAAATATTAAAACAATTAAATAATGCCAGATGTAAATTCCGATATTGATAAGATTATTTTGCATTTCAGACATAATAATCGGCAATACATCCTTTTTTCTTTAAAATCTGATACGAACACATATTTATATTTAAAACATGAAAAGGAAAACATTATTTCACTGCTATATGGAGATAAAATTTATCCTAAAATTCAGTCTCTTCTAAATGAAAATTCTACTAAATGTATCGAGTGTGAATTAGGGACGTTAATTGAGGGCGGAGTTTCATATGATGATTCGGATCTGGTTGAATTTAATTTATCAAAATCAAAAGCTAACCATATTTTAGATGATATAAGATTAAATGCAGAAATTAGAAAAAATAAAATTGAAGTTGTTGTATTTAAATAGGGGATATTAATGAAATTTAAAGAAATGATTAAGATCGAGCTTAAAAAGAAGGAAGATTTTCCTGAAACCTTGTTGAATTTATTACCTAGAGGTTATCAAGAGTTAAACCATATTGCAATTTTAAATTTAAAACCTGAACTTCGAGAATATGCTAGTCAAATTGCTAAATCAATGCATGAAATCCTACCTTCCCTTAAAGCAATTTGGCACAAAACAGGCAAAATTGAAGGAAAATATCGCCAACCGCAGGGATTGGCACATTTATGGGGAGATAACAGTTCTGAAATAATTCTAACTGAGAACCATGTGAAATATAAATTTGATTTCACAAAGATTATGTTTGCAAAAGGAAATGTTACAGAAAGAAGAATTTTGCCTACAAGAATTAAAGAAGGAGAAGTAATAATTGACATGTTTGCAGGAATAGGCTATTTCTCTTTAGGAATGGCAAGAACCAAGAAACCAATAAAAATCTATTCAATTGAGTGGAATCCTGAAGCATATAGTTATCTTTGTGAAAATATAAAATTAAACAAAGTTGATTCTATTATAAAACCCCTTTTTGGAGATTGTAAAGAAAAAATAATGGAACTTAAAGAAAACAAAATTCGCGCAGATAGAATTATAATGGGATTACTACCGGCACCTGTTGATGCAATTCCATCTGCATTATCAGTGATCAAAGATAATGGCGTTATAGTATATGAGGGGATAGAAGGAAAAGAATCGACTGAACTCTTTGATGAATTTTCAGAAATTGCAAATCGGGAAGGTTTCCTTACCTCTATATTTGAACGCAGGGTTGTCAAGATTTATAAACCTCATCTTTATCATGTAGTCATCGAAATTTTGGTTAAGAAGAAATAATTCTAAAAAATTGAAAAAATTGAAAAAAAACTACTTTCGAAGGAAAATTTTTTTAAATTTAAACGTGATGTATTTTTAGGTAACTACATAAATGACCAAAAAAAATACCAAATCAATTGTATTCGATTACTCCCACAATAACACACTTACTCTTGAGTCCCCAAGTTATTCAGATTTTACAGAATTTCTTTTCGGATCTTCATTTTCATTAGGTAAAATCCAAGCAGGTTTTACGAGTGTTGATAAACTCAAGAAATATAAGATGTGTGTAATAGGCGGTCCGAGAGAATCCATATTTCAACCAAACGAGATAGATGTAATTACAAATTATGTTAAAAATGGTGGAAATTTGTTAGTAATTAATGATGAAGGTGGAGATTACGGCACGAATACCAATCTGAATGAATTAACCAGGAATTTTGGTTTTGAATTTAATTCTGATATCATGTTCGATTCAATGAATTTTGTATCGCGACAAAATCGAATAGTGATTAATGAGATAGAACCCCACATAATCACGCGAAATATAGATAGTATAGTGCAATCAAGTGCTTGTAGCATTAAATTATTAAAATACATAGAAGCTGATGAAAATATAAAAGCAATCCCGATATGCAAATCAAGTTTAAATAGTTTTCATACAATTTGGAATGGAGAAGAATGGGATGAAGAAGAAGATGCCCCAAGAAGTATAATGTCATTAGCTTTAAATTATTATGAAGGAAGAGTAATTGCCCTAACTACAGTATCGATGTTTTCATCTTTATCCTCAACATATGGCTTTTTTGCATTGAATAATCAAGATCTAATAGCGAGTATTTTTATGTGGTTATTAGATACGACGAGCACAAATGATGGGACAAAATTAATCAACATAAGTTTAGATTATAATTTATTTAGTTGGATTGAAAAATTGGTTAATAAAGAGAGAAAATGGAGAAATGCGGATGATATAATCAATTTTGCTTTAAAATATTTGAAGAATAATTTTGAAGAAGTTTTAGAAAAAATTGAAATTGATCGTGAAAATTTACATTTAGAAAGACAAAAGCATAATGGAAACTCTCAAGAAAAATTTAACGAAAATGCACCATACGAAGAGAGAAACTTCTATCCTTCGGAAATTGGCACTGGATCTGCAAAAGATTTAAATGAAATTATGGCAAGTCTATCTAAAGTTACCAAAGGAGAAGTAGGTAATGATTTTGATATAAAGAACTTAGAATTCGAGTTATCGAAAGACAATGCAAAAATTGTGAAAACTAAAGAAATTAAAAAAAAAAAAAAACCTGGAAAGGCTCATAAAAATATTTCGAAAAAAATTAAGAAAGGGGCAAAGAATCCATTGAAAACTAAAGCAGATAAAGTTATAGATGAAGCATTAAAATCATTGGGTTCCTTTGATGAATTTTCTAAAAAACTGGAAGAATTCAAAACATTAACTGATGAAGATGAGCCTGTTGTATAGTTATAAAAGTTCGTCGATATGATCCTTGAGATATTTAATAACTCCCCCATCTACATTACTGGGGGCAATAAAATCAGCGACATCTTTTATTTCATCTGGGGAATTTTCCATTGCAATTCCATAACCTGCAGCTTTCAACATCCCGATATCGTTATGATTGTCTCCAAAAGCTATGACGTCTTCCATTTTAATATCGAGACTTCGTGTTAAATAACGAAGCATTTGTGCTTTTCCTGCTTCATCTGAATTAATTTCAAGCCAATACCAATCTCCTTCATAACCTAAAGCATTATAAGCTACATCTTCAATATAATTTAAATTAGTTTCATTTTTGAAATTTTTATAAATAATATCTTTAAAAGGATCGAGAAGATCTTTGGTTGTATGAAATTGAATACTTACAATATCATGTTTTTTATATGGAATATACATCTCACTTTCTAAAGGTTTAATTCCTTTAGTTCCCCAAGTTCCCTTATTAAAAGTTACATTTTTTAAAATTGGATCAAAGGAAGCAAAAACCATAGGCGGAATATTAAATTCCTCACTGAGAGCCAATATATCATCTATAACTTTTGGATTAATATTTGTTATTTTTAAAAATTCTTGAGATTTTAAATCAGCAAGTAAAGCCCCGTTTGTAAGAATGCATGGATATGGAAGATTTAGTTCAGGAACAGCTTTCAAGGTTTTTTTCATATCTCGACCTGTTGCAATTGTAAATTTTAAGCCTTTATCCATTAATTCATTCAAATCTTTAACATATTCTTTTGAAAGATATTTAGGATTGTCAAGTAAAGTCCCATCGAGATCTGAAACTATGAATTTTCCCACAATAGATTTAATTTGCGAATTTCAATAAATTTTAAGGTTTCATTTTGATTTTCGTTGTTTCATGATGAATTGAAAAACTGAAATGCCTTCCAATTCTGCTTTTTGCGAAATTATCCTCCGAGCAATATGAACTTGTTGCAAAGCTGGATCATGGGGAAATTCCATTTTTATTTCTTTTATTATTACATCTTTCTCTATTTTTGATAATTCAATCATTTTTTTCAATCCATTCTCTTTTTCAATCTTATAATTCTGCCGGAGTAATTATTTCAATCTGAGCATTTTTAGAGATCTTTTGTTAAAAATTGACGTTAAGGATTTTTTCCATCAAAGGCTGCAGATATTACTGAAGTATCCAAGTAAATCCTTAACTTTGATTTCATAAATATATTATAAAAAAACAAGTAATTAATTTTACTTTATAATAATGGCAATGAATATTTTTTTATAGATCTTTGATTTCTTTGTCAATAGGATTTTTAAAATAATAACAAGGCAGTCAGGAACTCCTTCAAATCTAATGCGAACACTAAAAATGGAACTATCTGCATTCGAGATCTATTTGATTCCTGCTCATATATCCGATTTTTGCAC
The DNA here is from genome assembly GCA_030613185.1 of Promethearchaeum sp. Classification (GTDB taxonomy): domain Archaea; phylum Asgardarchaeota; class Lokiarchaeia; order Sigyniarchaeales; family Promethearchaeaceae; genus Promethearchaeum. The sequence goes on along the minus strand of JAUWMK010000170.1, from coordinate 5,058 downwards.
TTTTTCCATAGAAATTTTTAAAAAAATCATAGATTTAAGTTTATTAAAAAATCAATCATCTTCTATCCGTGACCTCAAGAATCCTCAAATTTATGCCATTTCAGCTGAAAAGATGAAAAGATTGATGAAAGAATCATTAAGCAAAAAAGGGGAAACCATAAAATTATGTCGAATCTCCAGTCTTTCAACCAAAAAGATCTATAATATTTTGTTCATTGCCATAATAATTGATTTTCCAAAATTTTTTACTTCAAAACGAGATTTTAAGAAAAAAAAATTAATTGCTTTAGCAATCTCAGAATTGCTGTATGCGCTAAACCTAATTATGAATTTTCTTTCTTCTCTTATTCCTTATGATCATGTTCATGGTCATGACTGACTTCAGGTATAGGAGGTTTAGTGTAAACTTCGATAAATTTCACTGTCTCGACACCTAAGTGCTCTTGAATATCCATGCTTGCACCCATCTTGAAATATAACCCCCCTTGTTGCTGTGCTATTTGGTAAACAAACATCTGAGGCAATTCAATTTCCAAAACACTTTCACTCTTTTTATGGTCGATTTTAAATTCATTTAAAATGGTATCTAAGCCTGGTATACGTCTACCCAATAGTGCTTTTACTTGATTGTCAAATCCGTCAATTAAATCAACTACTTTAATTTTATATTCTATTTTTCTTCCTGCAAGTGGGTGATTAAAATCAACAAGGAGCCGTCCTTGAGCTGCTCGCAATACTGTCCCCGTTCTACCCTTCTTGTTCTTATATGTGGCCCCAGCTCTTGGTTCTTCATTCATATCTTTTTTAAATTGCTTAGCGCTGACTTTCTCAATTTTATTTCCCACTCTTTCTCCAAAAGCGTCTATGGGTTCAAGTTGAATAGTTTTTTCTTCATAGAATTTTATTCCTTCTTTAATTACGTTATCAACATTATCTGTTAAAAATCCCTGTTTACCAATAATTGCTAAATCAGGAACATATTGATCAATCTTCTTTGGATCGTAATTTAGGAGCATTTGAGCATCCACAGGATTTGAAGCTTGAAAAATTATATTTTTAGCGGGATCTTCTTCAATGGTTTTTCCAAGTACGTCAACCATAACCATATCCCCTTCTTTAACCTTTGTAGTTTTTAATTTTTTCTTCTTTTCAGCTTCTTTTTTAGCTTGTTCTTTAGCTTTAACATCTACTTCAGTTTCTACTTCAACTTTTGGAGTATCTATTTTGGTTACTTCTTTGGTTGCTTTCTTAGATACTTTCTTGGTGGTTTTCTTGGAAACTTTTTTAGTAGTTTTTTTTGCTGTTTTTTTAACAGTTTTTTTGATTGTTTTTTTTGTTACTTTTTTTAAATTTTCCTTAGTTTCGGCCATTTTAATCATTCTATAAGTGATTAACTTATGAAAAGAAGCATCAATTTTCTATTTTTTGAAATTAAATCATTTCAAATTAAATCATAAATAACAAAATATGGGTAAAAATTTTCATGATATCAATTATTCACACAAAAACAAAGCCGATTGAAGAAGTAAAAAATGCATTTTTAAAATTGATGTCTCAACTTAACTACATTCCTTCTAAAACAAGAGTTCTCTTAAAACCAAATATTGTTGATGCCGTAAAGCCCCAAACAGCAGTTATTACTGATCCCAGAGTAATTGAAGGACTGATTTTAGCATTAAAGGAAAAAGGTGTAGATGAATTTGTAATTGGGGAGAATTCTGGGTATTTTTCGATAAAAAAAGACAATTTCAGAAGGTTGATCAAAGAGACAGGGTATCAAAAAATTGTTGAGAGATTAAAGAAGAAGCGCGGAATTGATGTGAAAATAATAAATTTGCAATTTGCCGAACTCGAAGAATACCCATGGACTTATGGAATACTCAAACTCCCAAAGATTTGCAGCACACACGCTTATATTAATATTGCTAAGATGAAAACCCACCAAATGACCGGGGTAACTCTATCTATGAAGAATCAAAAAGGTTTACTTCTTTTCCAAGACAAGAAGGATTTTCATTTAGGATATGATGGAGCAGGTTCACTTCATTCTTGCATTAGAGAGTATGCAAAGATAATCCAACCTGAATTAAGTATTATTGATGGAACTCGCGCATTAGAAGGAACAGGTCCAGCAACAGGTCCCGAAAATCAAACAAAAGTTAGGCGATTGGATATTTTATTAGCGGGAAGAGACATGATCGAACTAGATAATGCCGCATGCAAAATTATGGGATTTCCTATTGAGGATGTTCAACATTTACCAAGAAAAGAAGTTAAATTAGCTCCGGGAAGTGAACCCTTAATTCCTGCGGACCCCCCTTTCCAAAAACCTAATTCATATATGAAGTATGGAAACATTTATTTACACACTTCGTCTTATGGGTGCACAAATTGTCAAATGGCTTTTTCGAGAATGTTCAGAAAAATAATGTTCACACCGGAATATATTAAAAAGTTTCACTTATTGCAGGAAAAATACCCTAGAATCGATGTTTTTATTGGAAATACGAGTATTACAGAGATTCCGAATCTTAATAATCCTGTTATCTTTTTCGGTAAATGTACTAGAAGCATTGCGGATGAATTAGGAAAAAATTTTATCCCAGGATGCCCACCAAATCACAATAAAGCGTTAGAAGTAATATTCAATTTGTAACATTTACTGGAATTAAAAATGGGTTTACTTTTTAGTAAATTTCTTTTTTAAATCAAATAATGGAACATTTGGATTTATGTCTTTAGAATTCATGGAATGTCCTCTTAATTTTTCTAATTCTGCTGCTCTTTTATCAAAAAGCGTTGGATCATTTGCATTGGAATCTATATTCAAAGAAAAATCCTTCGATAATTGAAGTGGTTTAATATTTATTGGACTATTTTCTTTATATAACTCTTTAATTGGTGAGATGGGTTTTTGCAATTCATCTATCATAGGGATTTCAAGAGGCAATTCTTTTGGTGCCAGTTTCACTAATCGCGTTGGAGGTTTTATCCGAGATTGTTGCATGCAATAAGGACAAGTTTCTTTGGTTAATCCATGTTCACAAAACATCTTAATAAAAATAAATGGTTTTTGATTATTATTTTTTATCATTATTTTTTATTATTATTTCTTATCACAATTTTTGGTTTAGGTAATTTACTTAATTCAATAAAATCTTAAGGGAATTCTTGTTCTGTGCAACGATTTTCTCCATTATTAATATTGATGAAGATATTTATTGTGGTGAATCGCCCAATAAATGTGGAGAATTTTTCAAACATATAAATTTGGGACAAAATATATTCAATATTTAAGAATAAAGCGGGGAAATTGGCAAAAATTTAAAAATTACATTAGATCATTATATATTAACCGATTAATAATTATCCGAATTTAATTTGAATGAGTTCCCAGAAATGATCAATAATGAAGATTTACTAAGTAAGATTGAAAATTACGGAAAATACTTAAAAAATGTTGATCCAATAACCGCAAAGGAGAAAGGTGTGGTATATACTCCCGATAAAATTGTGAATTTTATGATCGGAAGTATTGATTTTCTATTGTTAAAATTTTTTAATCTGAAAAAAGGGGTTAGAACAGAAAAAAATCTTAAATATTTGGATCCCGCGGCAGGAACTAATACATTTGCTTGTGGTCTTTTAAAATATGTTAAAAAAAAGTTCTTAGAAGAGAATTCAAATCTTCAATCAGCTCAAGGAGCATTTAATTATTGGGTAAAAAACGGATTTTTGAATAATACTTATTTAATCGAAATCATGAAGGACCCTTATTTATTGGGACACTTAAGGGTTTTATCAACTTTAGATAAACTCGGTATGAATTTAAAGCTTAATGACTTAAACCTCAATTCTTCCTTATCAAATACATTTTTAAACCCAAATTTTATGAAAAAAAATGATCCGAGGGAAGTTTTCGTTATAATGGGGAATCCTCCTTATAATCTAAGCAGCCAGAATAATTGCGTATGGATTAATGAAAAAATTGATGATTATAAAAAAGGATTAAAAGAAAAAAATAAAAAAATCATTTCGGATGATTACGTAAAATTTTTACGATTTGGACAATGGAAAACAGAACAGGTAGGAACCGGAATTTTAGCTATGATTACTAATAGTCGATACCTTGAAGGTCAAATGTTCCCTATTATGCGAGAATCACTACGGAAAACATTCGATCATATTTATATTGTTAATTTACATGGGGACATGAGAAAAAAAGAGACGGGTAATCCATTTGATATACGTGTTGGAGTTTGCATTGCCTTTATGGTTAGAATTGATAATTCTCCAAACAAAAAAGCAGCGATTCATTATATGGATGTCCCAAATCCAACTCGCGAAGAAAAATTCTCTATTCTATCTCGCGGATTTAATGAAGAAAGATTTAAACTGCTTTCAGAAACAAAAAAGAATTATTTTGTTGATATGGATACCGAACTACTAGATAGATACGAATCTTTTCCAAGTATTGATTCATTTTTCGTATCTACCCCAACAAGCGGTATCATGGTAGGTAAAGATCACTTATTAGTTGATACTGATCAAAAAAATGTTGAAACTAATCTAAATTTATTCTTTGATAAAGATTTTGACAGATTAGATGAACTTAAAATAAAAACTCATGATTCTAAATCATGGAAAAAAGAAAAAGTATATGCAAAAACTAATTTAAAACATGCAATAAGCAAAATTACACCCATTCAATATCGCGGATTCGATTTTAGATATATTGCTTATGATAGAAGCATTGTTGAAGGACATAGAATGGGATATATTGATCAAATCTCCCAAAAAAATCCTGCAATTACAGTTTCAAAATCATCCCGGAAATCTGATTTTTTCACTGCATTTTTTGGAAATCAAATAATTGAAATATGCTATATGTGGGTTACAGACACGTCCTATGCATTTCTTTTAAACAAAGATGGGAAATCCAACATTAATAAAAAATCTTTACAGATACCATTTACTTGCTCAAATGAAGAGTTTTTTTACTATATTTATGGTATTCTATTTTCAATGACCTATCGAAAACGTTATGATGAATATTTG
>JAUWMK010000277.1 GCA_030613185.1 Promethearchaeum sp. | reverse complement strand
TAAATATTCGATTATAGGGTGTGAAGAGAGAGCTTTTGGTCGTACAGGATTGGGCGCAGTGATGGGGTCGAAAAAGCTAAAAGCCATCGTTATTAAAGGTTCAAAGAAAATAGAATTAGCATCCCCTGAAGAGTTCAAGGCACTAGTAAAACAAATGAACGAAGATCAATTGGCAGTTTTTACGGCACAGATGTTTGGGGCGTTAGGAACATCTGGTGGTATTAATATGTATACTCTTTCTGGGGAATTACCAGTCAAATACTATAGAACATCAAAATTTGATGAAGTAGATAACATATCTGGAGCTACACTTGCGGATAAATATCTAAAGAAACAACGCTTCTGCTTTGCATGTCCGATTGGTTGTGGACGCATTATAGAACTTGGAAAAAATGATTTAAGCGTACCAGAGGGTCAATTTGAAGGGCCTGAATATGAAACTATTGCTGGTTTTGGCGCTATGTTGGGAAATTCTAATCTACAAGCGATCATTAAAGCAAATTATATGTGCAATGATTTGGGAATAGACACTATATCATCCAGTTCAGTGATATCTCTCATAATGGATTTATTCAATAATGGAAAAACTATCACAGCAACAGATGTTGATGGATTGGCTATGGAATGGGGGAATATGGAGAGTGTTTTCCAATTACTCGAAAAAATTGCAAATCGATCAGGAATTGGGGATGTGTTAGCTGAAGGATCTGATGCGGTTGGAAAGCATTTTAATGTGGACCCAGAACAAATTGCAACGATCCAACATATTGAGCCTCCATATCATGATGCACGTTCTACTTTTGGGATGGGAATTGCATATGGGCTATCTCCTCATTACGGAGCAAGCCATTGTGCTTGTGATATGTACCAAACGAGTTTAGGGCAAGCGCACACTGAAATGGACATCCAATCGATACCTGCTTTAGAAAATAGTCCCGAAATGTCTAAGCATTCAGCGCGTTTGATGGAATATCGCGCCTTCTTTTCATCAATCAATATGTGTGTATTTGCTAAACCTCCGGCCAGTGCTCTCGCTAAATTAATAGAATTAGGTACTGGGATGCCTTATAATGTAGAAAGAATTAAACTAACGGGAGAACGAATCTTATCATTGAAACGTTTGTTCAATTTAAAAATGGGGCACTTACCCAAAGATGAAAAACTTCCTAAAATTTTAGTAACTCCATTGGAAGGACCGCTAGAAGGAAAAATTCCAGATCAAGAGTTACTTTTCTCAGAGTTTTATAAATATGAAGAATGGGATCCTATTACTGGAATACCATCTCCAGAAAAACTTAAACGACTAAGTTTAACGCAATATGCGAATTTTTAATTTTTTTTTTTCTTTTAACGATCTAATTTTTAAATTTCTTTGATAAATGTAATATCATGTCGGACGAAAAGCTTTATCACAAATTTTATCCAAAAAATATACCTAAAATTATAAGAATACCTAACATTTCGCTTGATACTAACCTTAGAAATGCAGCATTAAATTATCCGGATTCAATTGCTACCACATATTTTGGTAATCAATTAACTTACAAGAAACTCGATGAAATTGTCGATAGGATTGCTACCTACTTAGCTAAAGATCTTGGGATTAAAAAAAATGAAACCGTAGCTTTACATTTTTCAAATGTACCTCCTTGTATCGCATGCTACTATGCAGTCTTAAGAATTGGGGCTCGGGTAACACTTTTATCCCCTCTTTTTCAAGCGCTCGAAATCAAACATCAATTGAATGATTCCGAAACTAAGGTTCTTATTGTTTGGGAAGGTTTTAATCAAATTGTAGATCCAGTTATCCCAGAAACTTGCGTAGAAAAAGTAATTTATAGTTCTTTGGGCCCCTGGTTTTCTCCTGATCCAACTGTACCAGGAGATCCAATATCCACAGATGAAAAAAAAATTTTTCTCGAAGATATTATTCCAAAAACTGAACTAAATCCTCCAAAAGTGGAAATCGACCCTGAAAATGATATCGCATGTCTCCAATACACAGGAGGTACAACAGGTATGCCAAAAGGTGCGATGCTAACCCATAAAAATCTAGTTGCTAATGTTGAACAATGTAAAGTTTGGTTCACAGAAGCTGAGATGGGAAAAGAAGTCATGTTAACAGCATTACCTCTCTATCATATTTATGCTCAACAGCTTTGTATGAATTTAGCTGTTGGACTTAGTGCTAATCAAATCCTTGTAGCTAATCCAAGAGATGCTGAAGAATTACTTGAAGAGATATCTAAACATAAAATTACGATGTTCCCTGGAGTGGCTGCTATGTATAACAATTTAAACAACTTTCCCAAAGTAAAAGAATATGATCTTTCTTCTCTAAAATATTGTCTTTCTGGAGCAGGACCATTACCAAAAGAAATTCAAGATAAATTTGAAGAGTTAACCGGAGCAAAACTCAGAGAAGGGTTCGGATTAACAGAAGGAGGCCCTGTTACACATGCAAATCCACTTGATGGTCGATTTAAAAATGGTACCGTAGGTCTTCCTTTACCAAATACAGATATGAAGATAGTAGACATTGAAACTGGAACTAAAATATTACCGATTAATGAAGTCGGAGAGCTTTGCGTTAAAGGCCCTCAAGTAATGAGAGGTTATTACAAAAAAGATGAGGTTAATAAACAAACTATTCGAGATGGTTGGCTTTATACAGGCGATGGAGCCCTGATGGACGAGGAAGGATACACAGCAATAAAAACCCGATTAAAAAATTTAATAAAATATAAAGGTCATTCAGTTTATCCTGATGAAGTTGAGGCTTTTCTTCTTGAACATGAAGCGATTTTAGAATGTGGTGTTATTGGAATTCCCGATCCTAAATCTGGTGGAGAGAATATTAAAGCTTTTATTGCATTACAACCCGAATTCGTTGGAAAAATTACTGAATCTGAAATAATTGAATGGTCCAAATTACAAATGGCTGCTTATAAATATCCGCGTGAAGTGGAATTTCTTAAGGACGAACTACCTAAAACTAATGTGGGTAAAATATTACACCGAAAATTGCGCGATAGAGATTTTGAATAAAAATTACCATTAAATTTTTTTTTTGTTATTATAGAATGAATGAAAAAATAATTATCTTTTAAATTGAACTAAATTCGACTTGACCATATTTTGGCATGCTTGTAATATATCAATCGGCTTAGAATCCATCTCCTTCGCCAACTCATTTACAGTTTTATGGCCATCAATCGCTACAAATAATACTTTCGACCAGAAATTTTCTTTAAATTTTGTACGAAATTCACCTGCAGTGATTGCAAATTTTGAAGGAATAATATCATAAACCGAAGTATGAATATGATTTTCCGTATAATTTAATGAATCTTTGGTAAACATTCCCTCAGATTGCATCTTAGGATTAATATATGATGAATAATTGATTGTTGGTTTAATTACTGAATTTCTATAACTCAAATTATTTTGTGGTGGTTGAAAATTGGATTCAAAGTTCGATACATTTTGAGCAGATTGGAGATTGAAATTATTTATAGGTGTGTTTGAAATAGTTGTCCAAGCGTTGGGAGATGCCCAAGGTAAATCATTTGGCTGATTTCTATTCTGTTTAACATACGGACTTGACATGATTTCAAATTTATGTTGATAATGGCGTAGGGTCTTGTATCTTTCAAATCTACTTGTTATAAGTCTCGTTTTATCAAGGAGTTCTTTATTTTCTTTAAGTTTAATATCCATCGGTGGCGGCATTACTTTATTCTCTTTTTCTTCATAAGTAATATCTTTTAATATTTTCTCTAAAATTTCTGATAGCGTATCCTTAAATTTCAAAAATGGTTCTACCTTTCCACCCCAATTGTTTATCATCTCTTTTTCAAACTGGGATAAAAATCTGGAGGATGATTCCTCGATTATGATTTTCCTGATGTTTTTTGGTAAATCCCTGTCGGAACTGAGAATAAATAATACCTCCGCTTTTTCAATATTTATACGTTTGAAAGTAAAGAAGTAATCTGTCATTTGAACTTCTTCCACTTGACCCAATTTTTCGACTGAATCAGCAAAAGTTGAAATGGCAGAGAAAAATCCCGAAATTAATGTAAATTTGTTTTTATCTACAGATAAACTTAATTTCGGGTCATAATTTTCTATGAAAACCGGAATTCCGTTGCGAAGAACTATAAAGTCAAAGATCATTTGCGATGCACCCATCAAATATATGATAGCTAAACTAATAACAAATAATGATTAAATAAAAACAAATTATTATCACGCTATTATCTACGTATTATGTGGATCATACAATGAAAATCTAATTCAAATCATAGGCAAAATAAAAGAAATAAAGAAATAAAAATAATATTCAAACAATGCTAAATAAAAAATTTGATAATTCTGATAATTCTCAATACCGATGGGATCCCTTCCAGAAAGAATGGATTATTTACGCTCCAAAAAGAAATTTGAGACCATTTCAAGGAAAAAAGTTCGAGAAGGAACCAGAAAAATCGTGGACCTGTCCCTTTTGCCCTGATGCTCCTGAAGGTGCGGGAAAATGGATTGTAAAACAATTAACCAACCGTTTTGCTTCTTTAGATGAAAATAAACATTTCATGGTTGAGAAGATAATGGGGTCCTTCAAAAAAACAGCCCCAAATTATGGTAAATGCGAGGTCATTCTCTATTCACAAGATCATGATGCTTCTTTTGGAACTTTAGAACATCAAAATATTGTGGCTCTTATAAAATTATGGCAAGAAAGATTCGATGCCATAAAAAAAATGAAGGATATGAAGTATATCTTCATCATGGAAAATAGGGGTAAGGAAATTGGAAATTCAATGACCCATCCCCACGGTCAAATATTCTCATTTCCGTTCATTCCACCTAAAATCGAAAAAGAATATTCAGCATTTAAAGAATACAATGAAGAAAATAATTCCTGTTTATTGTGTGATATTCTGGAGGAAGAACAAAAAGAATTGAATGACGGAGTTAATTCGAGAATTGTATGCGAAAATGATGATTTCTTGGCAATTATTCCGTACTATGCACATTGGGCTTTTGAAATCCATATTATTCCAAAAAGACACTTTCGTTCATTAATAGAATTAGAGAATGAAGAGATCGATACACTCGCCCGGATCATGAAGGAAGTAGTTCTTAAATATGATGCACTTCACGGTAATGGTGAAATTATGCCCTATGTAATGGCAATGCATAACGTTCCTGTAAATTTGCACAAAAACTCGCAATTTGATTACCATTTCCATATCGAATATTATACTCCATTTAGAGGCAAAGGAAAACTTAAATTTCTCGCGGGTGTAGAACTCGGAACGGGAACAATGATATGTGATGCTTTACCCGAATTTAACGCGAAAATCATGAGAGATCTGAATGCAAAAAAACCATAAAAATGATAATTATCCCATATATTTGATGAATTAAACCGAAATATACAACTTAAATGAAGAACTTTTACGATAGAATTTCTTATATTAATATTAAGTAAGTTCAAATGCATATTTTGTTAGCAAAATTTATTTATTCTGTGTTGAGAATTTATTAACATATAAAAATTATGGAGAAAAAAAATGGCTTCATTTATTAAAGGTTGTTTCGTTAACTGTTTCACAAGTTGTTGCTTAGTATTCATGTCAGCAATCGCTTTCACAGTTTTTGATCTCGGTAGTGCTATCACCGGAGGACTATTTACTAATGTTGGGGATGCAATTACAGGTGGATTACAAATGCTTAGTCCAGAGTTAGGTACAATAATTTCAATTTTTGTAAACGGTTTTATGGGCTTATTCTTAATTCTGCTCTTTCCTGTTCATTGGATTCTTGCTTATCGACCTGGTGATGCTGGATATGCATTAGCACTGATTATTCCTTGGATATTGGCTGTTTTTATAACAGCACTCATATTCTCAAAGAGCGCGAAAGAAGGGTTTTATACAGGTCTTTGGTTGGGTGGTGGATTTATGATCTTAGGGTTGATTATGGTTTTCGGACTAAAAGCATTACTATTAAACCAAGAAGGAGCTGGATTTGTAGGCGGGGCAATCGATGGATTCTATACAGGATTGACAGATTTACCCCCGTTCTGGGCAATATTCCTATCGTGTCTCGAAGGCGGGCTGATCGGAGGTTCTTTTGGTGCTCTTGCTGGGGCGATTAAATTTAAACCAGGTCAAGCCGGATATCAACCAAAGAAACCAAAGAAGAGCAAAAAAAGTGCATTTGATTCACCAAAACCAGAGCCTCCAAAATCTGCTTATGGTTTGGAGTCATCAACTCAACAAACAAGTGCATCCGGTATGAAAACTTGCCCAAATTGTGGAACTTCAGTTGATCAAGGAACAGTATTTTGCACTAATTGTGGCAATCGGGTATAAACAAATCCTTTTTTTATTTTTTAAAAGACATTTCAATTTTTTGACCAAAAAACCATTCATTAATTTTTTTTCAAGACTCCGCAAATTAAT
>JAUWMK010000100.1 GCA_030613185.1 Promethearchaeum sp. | reverse complement strand
AAATCTGAGATAATTTAAAGCTTGAGAAAAACAAGGACGGAATTTAAAAGTTGTAAAATTCTATTATTTCCCATTTTTCTTTAATAGATAGGAATAAAATTGAAAAAACGTAAAATGTATTAATTATGCAAAACCCTCTTAATGAAAAAATGGGAAAAATCATTAATAAAGAGGTGTGGTTTTTTTTTTGATTATTTTTTCAATTTCTAAAAAATCGTTTTTTCTCTATTTTTCTTCTAAGTCAAACCATGTTTTTCTCCGTCGTGGCGAAGAGATGCCACGCCAACGAGAAAACAAAGAAACACCCCTCTTGACATCCCTTTAAACTCCAATTTCACATTTGAGGGTTTTTCCAGAAAAAAAATAATGCAAGATCTCCTTATTTCGCTTTTTTAGATGTTTTTTTTCTACTAGGTTTTTTAACTCCAATTCGCTTAAAATATTCTGGATCAACCACAACCAACCATCCTCTAGGCCTTAAGTTATGATAAGTACTTTCTCCTTTAATTTTTTTGACAATATTCCCTACAGCAAACAAGATGGCTCCAGGGTGTTCGATCACCGCCGATTTCAGTTCTAAGTCTCCAATTATCCCTATATACTTGGTAAAATTTAGTTTTAAAGACACTGAAAATACCTCAGAATCTTTGCTCAAAACCCTGACTTGGGGCGTTACTGGAATTTGTAATGGATATAAGTAACTTCCTTGGTCAAAAGGCATTCCTGCCAAAGGGCAATCGACCGCTAGATCTAATAAAATTTGGTATTCATAAAGGGTCAGTGGAATTCGTTCTTTACTCTCATTTAAAGCTCGACATCGATCTAAGGTGTGCACTCGCTTCATTTTAGCATCACTCCTCTTTACCACCTTGTATGGCATTTTTTCTTTCATTTATCCGTAGTGCTTTCACTTTACTAATGGATTTTTTCCTATTGCAAACGGAAGCCTTTGCATGTCTCTTGACAGTCCGAATTGAATTTGCGTTTTTTCGCAATTCAGAAAGAAGTGGTGCTGAATCCCAAAGCGATATCACTTTTTTACAACAAGCCAATAACTTTACCATATAAGGTTCTTCTAACAGGCCATTTTTCTCTACTATCGTTTGATAAGATGTCCTTAAGAGATCTATTTGGCTTTCCATCATCGAATGGCGCACCACACGAGCGAATTTATCTTGGTGACTTACCAATGATGTGGCCCGATTTCTTTCATGTAAGCAATCATAGGATTTTTTTGATTTTAAAATGCCATAGACAATCCGTGCTGCTTTTGCAGCGATTTTGTTCGCCTTTTGTCCATTTAATATCGGTAACATGTTAATTCTACGTGCATATTCAATCAAAGGATGGCACTGTTGAAAGATGATATTATCTTCCGCTCTTTCTGCCCTGATTACCATTCCTAGAAGGACTATTCCCATCGTTCTGTAAGCATGTTTTAAAATTCGGTGAGAATGGGGATTGTTCCCCTTTTTTTCACTTTTATTTGCCGATTCATGAATCCCTTTGGTAACTCCAACGTAAGAAAGATAACTGCCTACTCGAGGAAACCGAGAAATAGGTCCAGTCTCTAAAATAATCGTAGCAAGTATCCACGTTCCTGCCCCAGGCATATCTTGGAGTAAATTCCACAATTTTTGAAATCGCGATATATTGATCAACGTTTCATATACCAGTTTATCGTACATTTCAACCAACCCCACCATCTTTTCCATAAACCCTATCAAAGCAATTAAGTTGAGGCGTTCCATATCTGATAAAGTGAAATCCGCCCATTGTGCCAGCTTTTGACCATGCTTTTGAATCGTAGATTTCACATCTTTATCAATATCTAGAGAAGTATTTAAATAGATTAAATAGCCCCCAAGATCCTTTGTTTGTTCAATAAATCCTTTGATTACCCTTATTTCTCCCTTAGCCTTAAAGTTAAATCTCCACTTAAGCCCTCCTGCTGCCAAAAAAGTCTTGATGCGATTTTTTGTTTTCGTGAGATCTTTCTTATACCTATTCCGCTGGCGTAGCATGAACCTTAAAACATATTCTTCACGTGTGGGTATATAACTTTCACGCAATAATTCCGGTACCGATGCCAAAAACGCTAAACGGGCAGCATCAATCCTATCCATCTTCTTATTCTTTACTAAAAGACGCGATAAATCATGAGCATTCATACAGATCACTCTATTTTTTTTTCCTTCAGCCGGATACTGTGCCACACACCGATGATAGGGATCAATGGAATAGACACCCGTTGTTTCCATTAAAATTCGAATAGGGGAAAAAAAGTCATATAATTCGAATAATTTTTGATATCCTTGGAGTGTCGTTTTCACTGTAATGATCGGGCCAAGAATCTTCTTAACTCCCCGATTCAAATCAATCCCAAAAAGAGCAACCGTTAGTTCTTTGAGATGCACATCGATTCCTCCGTACCATTCAATAGAAGGTTGGTGTTTTATGTCTTTATTGGGATCCCAAAGACGATACAAGGTTCCCTTCGGCCAAGTTTGTGTGATACCTTTCCACTTTGACTTGTGTACGGGTCTATACCATGATAATTGATTCTTTTTTATTTCAACTGCCATAAGTTGTTTCACCTGGGAGGGAAATGTGGTTAAAAAGAATGTGAACTTGATTTAAAACTATGTAGGGTCTTTTCTCATATTGAGTTAAGCCCATTCTCGCTCTCTATCTCAAATAGGGCACGGGGTGCACGTCTCATTCCTTAAACCAGGAAGAAAAACATTTAAGATCAAAGTCCTATTTTTTTTACTGTAATCATTTTTTCCCTCAAGACATCTAAGATACCACAAATTAATAAATGTTTACTCTTCCCATTCTACAATATTGGTAATTTAATCATCCAAAAAATATGGAAACTGCGTCCCATGCAAGAATTGTAACAAAAAGCGAAACTTTCTTAAACTTCAAGACGATAAGATCTTCAAGTCAAGCTTCTTAGTTTTCCCTCACTTTCGGAGATTTACCGAATTATACCCATATTTGCAATTTATATTCGGATTGAAGAAAAACACGTAGATATTGTTGACATTATACTTTTCCGATATGAAGGGTTTGAGCCTTCATTCGTAAGAAAACTATTTAAGTTTGCACCGTGTCATTCGTTGGACACGGTCTTATCTCGTTGAATACATCAATCAACAACTCCTTTTAAAAATATGTGCAGAATTATCTGCTCTTTTGAAGTAGGATGTTTACCTACTTTCTCCAAAACGTGAAAAAATTAATTCTTTTGTGCCTTTAAACTTTGTAGTTTTGAATAAGTGTTTCTTTATAGTTTTTTTTAATTTATAAGAAGGTACATCATATCAGAAAGATGATTTTTTAATATTGGTAATAATTCTTCATAAGATTTGGATATGAGAACATCTTTTACAAAAGCGATAATATAAAAATTAATATTATTTGATGTTTTAAATGAAGTCATAATAATTTTTGCTTTTCGTTCAAGATTTTGAGACTCTTTCTTCTTCTTCAATACAATTAATTCTGTATCATAATCAATATCCACTATAATATAATCAATCTTCACAGGATTTAATCTGAATGAATCCATAACATTTAGAAATCGCAACCCAACTATTTCACATAATTCAATATAATAATCATTTATAGAATAATTTCCTATAACCAAAAGATCTTCACTCATTAAAAGAACTGCAGAACTATTTGATAATTTTGCATATTCTTCAAGTTGTTCATTAATTAACAATGCAATAGGGGAAAAGTGCATTATTCCATTTGAAAACGCCAAGAAAAGGGAACTTAAATCGTAAATGGTTGTTTTAAAAAAAGATATATTCGAATTAGATACAATTGAGAGTAAAATATCTTTTAAAAAATCAATTTTTTCATGAATTTAACTTCTATTAGAAATCTCAGGATCAACTTTATGAAAACAAATAAAAAAATCCGTTTTTTCATCAAGTTCTTCATATGTTTCAACGATTTTGGAGAAATATTCAATTGATTCATTATATCTTTTTGAATCTTGGATATCAATAACATAAAAAACAGAAGATGTATTTGTAAAAACCTGGTATCTGTGTTTAAAATAATTTTTTCTAAATTTTTTTTGAGCACCCAGATCCCAAAGAACTATTCCAAATCCCAAACAATCCGTAGTAGAAAGAATGGAACGAGATAACCCTAAGGTCGGTTTAGTATTAAAATAGGAAAATTTTTCTTGCAATGAAAGAATTATTGAAGTTTTACCGCTGTTATCTAATCCAGCAAAAATTATTTTTCTCTTCGATTGCATATATCAAAATAATGAAATTTACATTTATTATCCGAGAAAAAATCACTTGGTTCTTTTTATGATATGATAGCCTTCTGAGCTTTTCACTGGTTCAGAAATCTGTCCAACTTTTAATTTAGCACATGCGTTCCAGAAAACCGGGATCATCTTTCCTTTCCCAAATTCACCCAAATTTCCCCCTTTATTCTTACTTGAACATTCTGAATATTTTCTTGCTAATTCTTGAAAACTTATTCCTGCAGTTAAATCATCGCATATTTGTTGTGCTAAACTTAATTTTTTAACCAATATATGACTTGCTTTGAGTTTTCCTCCTTTTAATGGCGATCCTCCTGATTTCGAAGTTTTATTTCCTTTAGGTTTTTGATTTTTTAATTTGCCCATTTTTTTTGCCTTCTTATTTAATTGATAAGGATTAAGTTTCTGATTTGATTATTGTGAATAGTTCATAAAGACTGTTAACATGATATTTTGGTTTAATATTTGTTCGAGTTTTAGTCTTTTTAGGATCATACTTAGTCCCTCTGTGCACTAAAACAGTTATTATCCCGATTTTATTTGCTGGTTCAATATCTTTATCTAAACGATCTCCAACATATATAACTTCATTCGGTTTACAATTATATCTTTGTAGGAAATATGTGAATAATTCAGGGTTGGGTTTTCTAACAGCTACTTCATCAGAAATTATTATTTCATCAACATATTTCTCTATTTTTAACCTTAAAATCTTCTCATATTGTTTTTTAGGAGATCCGTCTGTGATTATTGCAGTTTTTATTTTAAGAGATTTTAATTTTTCAAGAGTTTTAATTACATCTTTAAAAGGTTTAAAATGTTTGACTTTTTCTCGATGATAACCCATAACTCCCGCTGCAACATATTTATTTACATTATATTCTGGTCCAATTCGATAATTTGAATCATTTTTAAATCTTAACATAAGATTATCTAGATGATGTTCATCATTTGATCCAAATTCAGTAACAATCTCATTCAATAATTGAATTGCATAATCTTCTGGAACAGGTAAACCATATTCTATCATCATACGAATTGATGCTTGTCGAGCTTTTTCTACTAAAAGAGTACCATTAAAGAGTGTGTCATCAAGATCAAAACCTATCCATTTTATTGGCATTTTTTTTAGCTCCCTAAGTTTTTTCAATTCAAGTTCTACAAAATCATGAATTTTAATTTCAATAATATATAATTTTTTATTTTTAAAAAAACAACTTCTTCTTAATTAAACTGTTTTAATTAATTAATCTTACAAAAAAAATTTTAAACTATTTTTAGAGGGTCAAAAAAATGCAAATGGCAGTTGCGATTTCTTATTTCCATAGGAAAATTGGTCCATTAGTGTGGTATTCTTATCCAGAAGAGGCATTAAATGATGAAGAAAAAGGACATTTAGCGGATATTATGGATCAAGCATATGAAGAAGGATTCTTCATGCATAAATTTGGGACTTTAACATCGTTGAATTACTATTTTGAAATTCCAAGTGAATGGGCTAGAGGAAATAAAGAATTGTTAATGATAAGCTTAGTTTTAGACTCTACTCCACAAGTTGGAGTTGAAAAACCAATACAATCTTGGGCAGAATCATTTGCTAATCGATTAAAAGATAAAAAAGAGATATATAAAGCCTTTTATAATGCAGATGATTCTCAAGTTTCTATTGAAGATCATCAAGATTTAAAAGAATTTAGTAAAAATATTAGATTTTGGTTGAAAGAATTATATTGGGTTGCTGTTGAAGTTCTAAGAGAGAAAACTGAAGAAGAAAAGTGGGCAGTTATTATGAGCCATCCACAAATTTTCAAAGTAATTAAGAAATTATCAAAAGAACCAATGGATTTAGAGATATTAAGCAAATGGTTCATTACTATATTCCCTAAATACAATTTAAATGATATGTTAAAAGAATTAGAAGAACAGAAATTTATTTTTATAAATACTATCGGTCAAGATACTTACGTTCTTCTGGTAAGAGATGTAAACATAATGCGAGTTCCTCCAGATTGTATTATTGATTTAGAAGAGGATTCTCCAGATTTATCAGATTTAACTGCAATTTATTTAAACGAAGTTCGAGATTTCTTTGAAACTTATACTCCAACACCTTTAGATTCTCTATCACTTTTTGAATTATTTGCAGACCCGAAAATATATAACGTTATCTCACAATTACGTGAAGGTCCACTTCCAAAAGAAAAAATTCTATCAATGGTATCGGATTCTTCACTAAAATCATTACTTAAAAGCTTAGATTTACTAGTTAATAAAAGCATTATTCAAGAATTTTCATATTCGGGAGAATATCTTTATCTATTAAAAACAGATGTCGTTTTAACTGCTAGTTTTCCAGAATATCTAAAAAGATTATTACCACGTGATATGAAAGGATATATTGCTAGACAATATTCTCATAAGCCATTAGTCGTAAAAGAAGATGAAAATCCACAGAAATCAAAAGAAGATGATTTGATTGAAAAATCAAATTATAATATGATCTCAAAAATCAAGAATGAAATTGAAATTGAGAGTAATAATGATGAAAATCGAAAGCTAATCTCAGATAGATTTAAAACTCTTATTAAAGATACTGAAGAAAAAAAAGAAAAAAGAAAAAAGAAAAAATAATTTCTGATTACCGTTCTCTTTTTCCTTCGATAAACTCTTTAACCCATTGTTTCGCCAAAAAATCTGAAGAGGGTTGAATATGTGGGTGTTTAAAGCTAAACGAGCTAATAGATTCCAATCGACCACTAATTTTTCGGTTAAGAGCTAATTTCATAACACGGATAATATCGCAGACGACTCCTGCGCTATTAGGTGAATCTTCAACTTTTAATTTAAGATCAGCAATTAAGGGTAAACCTCCAAAGGTGATACCATTTATACGGATATAACATATCTTTTTATCTTGTAAAAATGGAACATAATCAGAAGGTCCAATACGACATTCAATATCATATGGCAAAACGCTTGTAACTGCTAAAGTTTTGGATTTTCGT
The DNA here is from genome assembly GCA_030613185.1 of Promethearchaeum sp. GTDB lineage: Archaea > Asgardarchaeota > Lokiarchaeia > Sigyniarchaeales > Promethearchaeaceae > Promethearchaeum. The sequence continues at coordinate 5,741 of JAUWMK010000100.1, read as the reverse complement.
TTGGTGGTTAAGCGATTTTCCATTTTCATGTTTTCAAAATCTGTATTTCCTCCAATGTTAAGTTGGTACGTGTCTTTAATGATAACTCCTCTATCTAAAAATAATTTAGCTAAAACTCGATGTGAAATAGTTGCACCCACTTGACTCTTAATATCATCCCCTGCACAAGGTAAACCTGCTTTTTTAAACTCTGAAACCCAATCCTTATCTCCATCAACATGCTCACTAACAATAAATTCAGGAATATTATTAATAAAACCGCATCCAGCATCTATTGCGGCCTGAGCATAAAAGCGTGAAGCATTGTAAGATCCTACAGGAAGAAAATTACAAAGAATTTCTGCTTTAGATTCACGCAATATTTGAGCAACATCACACTCTTTTGTTTTTTCTGGTTTATAACAGTGGAAACTCTCAAGCATATGAGGCGCGCAACCATCAAGAATTGGGCCTGCATGAACTTTCACACCAAGTTTAGGCATTTTTTCTTTTGGAACAATAGGTTGACAAACATTAGGTTCTTCATAAATTGCATCTCTAATATCTTTTCCAATTTTTAACTCGTTTATATCAAATGCTGCGACTATCTTGATATTCTTATAGGTATAACCCCCAATTGAAGGATTCATAAGCCCTTTGATAAAAGCATCATCACCTTTAATATCCTTATAATATTCCATCCCCATGACCAAAGCAGAAGCGCAATTCCCCAAACCTGCAATTGCAACTCTAATTTCATCTTCACGAGTGGTTCCTTCACTTGTTGTTCCTAACGACATTTCGGAATGTTCACTTGCTTTTTTATAAGTATCTTCATCCATAATGGTGACTTAATTCAGTTTCTCATATAAACCAGATTTAAAAATGTCCCCTAATTTAGGGAAAAAATGGGATCTTTTATATTTAATTTTATATTAGTATCATAGATGACATCTTCTAAACGGAAAAATCAAGTCCGTCTTAAGATTTATATTCCAGAAAATAAATTTCAAGAGTGGACTGAATATTTGGAAGAATTTAATCCAATTTCTGATTTTTTCTTTAATTTTAGTCTTTGGGTTCGAAAAAGTCTATTAAACATTCCAGAAAAGGAATCAATTCCAATAGTCCCTAATCAAAATCATATAAAATACCAAAAAAATTTAATAAAGTTGGAGAAAACAGTGTGGATTTCTAACACACTCAAACAAGCACTTATTCAGAAAAAAGGAATATTGTCCCTCAATGCTTTTGTTTTACTTATTCTTGATTTAAACATATATGGGAGTACAACAGAAAAACATAACATTCTATATATGTTTCAATTGAGAGAAAGAATAGAAAACTTGGAAAATCGAGTTTTTAATCTAACTGATCAACTAAAAGTAAAATATGGTAAGAATAATTAATCTCGGCTCAGCGTGGGGCGACTATCTCATTGCTATCGCTCAAATTGTCAATTGGGATCATCATAGCCGTTTATAATTAACATTCATTTATACATTTAAGAAAATTACTACCTTTTTGAGTAATCATATACTTTGAATCCGTTATTTCAACTAATTTCAGATTTATTAATACAGGTAATCGTCCAGTTACACAAGCCATTGGAACTCCTGAAAGCATCATTATCGCATCATCATTTTGCGCGCCTTTATAAATTGCGGAGGCAATTTGTATACCGAAATCTCCTAAAAGATATTTATAACTGGTTAATTCTTCAATTTCAGCTTGTGATAGAGGTGGATTGACGTTTGTTGAGTTTTTTAATGTCATAAAAAGATTCATTTTCTTGAACTTTGTTTAAAATTATATGTTTATCATAAAGTATTAAATTTTCTAAATTTGTTTTTTCGATAATTCATGAACTTAAAAGAGTTAATGAATCAATCTAATTTTTGAATTGATTCAATTCCACATTTTAATACATCATAATTCTCTGAAATAACATCTGTTAATATTATCCCATCTTTCCAATCTTCATGTGGTAAAAGATAATATTCTACAGGAAATTTTCCTTTTTTCTCACTAATACCAGTTGTATGGATTAATTTAAAGTTTAATAGATATTGAGTTGTTTTTTCTAATGCTTCCTTTGAACCGGTGTTGTATATTATTTTTAATTTCCAAATCTCTTGTGAGTTTACAGGGTAACAAGTAATCCGTGTCAAATCAGAGCTTATTGAATATACTAATAAAATATTGAGTGATTTATCATAAGGTACTCGTAATTCTGATGAAATTAGTATAATTTTAAAATTCTCATAGGATTTTAGAAATCCAATTGTAATTGGAGGAATCTTATGATTCTCTGGATATTTCTTCACTATATAATTTAAAAAATATTAATTTATTTGTGTTTGGTTTTAACTTAAGATTTTTCTCTTCTAGGAGGAAGGGTTGAAAACGTTTGCCGCCAGATGTTCAAAGTTTTTTTGATAGTTCCACTGGTAATTCTAGTATGGAAAATTACAGGAGTTGAATTTAGTTCTTTTATTAACATCATAGCTGTAATTAAATGATATTTTGAAATATTGTCCACACGGATAATTCCAATTTGATTCAAAGGATCCCACCTTATCATCCAAAGGCCTACTTTGAAAGTAATATATTCTCCAAAGAATTTTATCAATTTTTTCCCAATCGCTTTTATAATTAATTCTTTATCAAAAATTTTCTTTTTGGGGGTTATAATTTCGAATAAAATATATCTTTGCCTTATATATTTCATTTATTTAAACCCCCTTCTGCTCTTTCTTCAATTATATCAACAATTTCTACACCAGGTTCGATAAATAATTTTTGATCCCGTTTTATGAATCTTAATATGATATCTTCAGGATTGTTTGACAAAATCTTTTTTGCTTGAAATTCTGGAATATTACAAACTGAATAAAGAAAAGATATTGTTTCTTTCGGACCACGCATTAGCCAAGGATTTTTATTATTAGAATCAGATCCGATTATGTATTTATTGGCGCTGGGTTTGGCTTTAAGAAATAAACGATATAAAACTCGTAAAATCTTTGTTCTTTTATAATGTTCATATTCAATGAGAGGAGTAAGGCTAATATCTAAGAAACATTCGTTTTGACGTGCAAGAGAAATAATTCCTTTAGTTAAACTCTTCTGATAATCAATGGTTGCAACAGATAAGAGATCAACTCTTCCATCTCTAGCAGCAACTTCAAGAATCTCTTTGTTTAAAGATTTTACTGCAATTAAACATCTTCTTTCTTTCCAAACTGAGAGTTCCTTTTTTAATGATTGTTGATTTTCAGGGTTCAATGTTACACGAGGAATCAAAGAAATAGGAGTAATTTTTGTTCGATAATTTAAAATTGTTTCAGCTGATAAGGGAAATCTAATTTTAGGGATATTTTTCGGAAAGAAATCGGATTTTATAAAATCCTGGTAATCACTTTTTGAATTTAAATCAACAATTGCTGCTTGATACCCAATTTGATGGCATAACGAAATATTTTTTAGAAAATTAGTTGGTTCATTTGACCAAGGAATACAGCTATTGATGAACATAAGAGAGTCTCCGTATCTATAAAAGATTGAGATCTATAAAATATTTTTTAATATTGTCTATTGTTATATGGGAATGAGCCTTATTTTGAATTGCAATGGTAATTTGAATAACATCATTAGTTTCTGCAAGTTTTAATTTCCCTAATGCTAAAAATTGCTTATCTAACCTGAAATAGATTTTTAATTTCTCATCTATCCGATTTTCAAATGAAGATTTAAGTAGGATTTTATCTTCTTCACTCATATTTTCTGCAATTTTTGCTACAGCATATTTAATTGATTTTTGAATCTTCAAAACAATTAATACATCTAAAATTTTTTGACTAAAAGCACCTGTGCAGTTATTAACTTGAAAATTTTCTTGTAATATTTCTTTGGGAATCAAATTCAAAAAAGAATTCTTTACTTTTTCTATTGATTCGGTATTATGGGCATGAGTACGAAACTCAATTTGTCTGATTTTTAACGAAACTGATGGATTTGTAAAATTTTTTTCCATTTTTTTCAATCTTCAAATAATTAGAAAAAAAAATTGTGTTAAGCTTAATGTAAATTACGGTTTGCTCGTAGTGAAGGCCTGATTTTTTCGCTACCCTTTCCTTTAGTTCTTAAGCCTCTTGTTTTCTTTCCTGCAGATGTCAATCCACGAAATACACGCCGTGTATTATTATTGCGGGAGATCCATTTAATATTCGGATCAGCTTTTATAACAGGATGATTAGGGTCAATTAAGATTACTTCAAAATAATGAGATTTTCCATCAGAACCAACTTTATAAGAATTTAAAACTTCTAAATTAGGATATTTTTTTACTGTTCGCTCTTCTGCAATCCATTGTAAATTTTTTTTTGTGGTTATCTTTGTTACTGCAAGGTTTGCTGCTTTTCTACCCATTTTAGGTCTTATCTTAGCCATTGTTCCTCTACGAATTTTAGTTATTGCTAAAATATATCCTTGCTTAGCTTTGTATCCAAGTGAACGAGCTCGATGCAACTTTGTTGGCTTATCGATTCTTACTGTTGTTGAACCGCGCCGTAGATCGACCATTCTTTTCCAATTTTCAGAATTAAAAGAATTATCGTGTTTTTCAAATGTTTCTGCTATATATTTATATCCCGATTTAACCATTTTAAATCTCGACTCTAGGCACTTAAATTAATTATAAATTAATAATTTTTCGAAATTCAAAATAAAAATAAAATAAAAGCCCGTTAATTTTTATAAATCTGGTACATCGGGCGGCAATTTAATCGGTTTTGTTGTATCTGGAGCTTTTCCGTCACCGTAAGCTTGGTATACCGCTGTACGCCTAGCCAACTCTGCGAATACTTTATAGACGTTTTGAGCATTTGAATATAAGGCTATGGTTTCATATACAATGGGATTCCATGCAAATAATTTATGATCTGGGGGATAAAATATACCTTCTCGGGCCAATATCACTTCTACTTCAGCTTTATTAAGAGGATTGGGTAAATCTTGCTTATTCACCATTACGAGCATTGGTAACTCAGATATTAGTTTATTTCCTGCAACATTTTTTAATTCCTTTAAAGAATTTATGTTATCTTCTATCCTACTCCTTTGAGCATCGAAAACAAAAATTACTCCATCAGTTCCCAGAAATATTTTTTTTCGCAGTGGTGAAAATCTTGCTTGGCCTGCAACTGTATAAACATGATAAAAGATTTTATTTTGTTTCTTTGATTGGAAAATTCCTCTATCAAAATATAGAGTGGATCCGCTTGCCATTGCAATTTTTGTCAAATTGCCTGTGGGAGTTACGTCTTTTCCGAAAGTGCCATCTTTTGTTAATCTATAAAGGGTATCAACTGCAGTTGTTTTACCCGATCCAGCACATCCCCAATAAAGAAGTTTAACAAATACTTCTCCCGATTTATTGATTCTAACCATCTTTGAATACCGAGATTTTTATTTTCACTAATAAACGATTGAACAATATTGTTTTTATGTCTTTAATAAGATTTTTTTTTATTAATAGTTTTATATTCAATTTTATTTAGTAAATTCTGTTGTTATTATTTAGTTAATCTAAAATTTGCTATAAGAGTTATTATTTAGTTTTAGAAAAAACTTTAAAGTTGGTTTTATGAAAAAAGGAAACGAAATATTCATAGGATTAATTTACTCTTTTTATTAATGATCACTACCATTTCAGCGCTGAATTGAACGAATGAAGCGGAAAAACCGCACTGTTTTTTTTA
>JAUWMK010000429.1 GCA_030613185.1 Promethearchaeum sp. | reverse complement strand
CACCTATTGTGATGTCTTGGAGTATAAAATCTTTGATAGCACCATTTTTACAAGTAATGTGACGTTCACGGGGAGTGGTTTTAAGAAAATTATGTGATTCATACTCTTCGATAATAGATCTCCTATATTCTGGATCTGAGTAAACTTTTTGGTGCCATGTTTTAACGTTAGGAATATCCTCAATAGTATACCCTAATATTTTCGTAAGTACAGGATTTACATAAACAGATTCACCATCTGGTGTAGTCACAGCAATTGGGTATGGAAAATATTCAACAATTTTACGGTATCTTTGGTGACTTTTTATTAGTAATTATTCAGTTTTGAGCTTTTCGGTAACATCCTCAAGAATAGTTATAAATTCATTATCATCTATTGAAATATCTTGAAATTGAAGACTACGAATAGTGCCATCCTTGCATTTGACTTCATTTATTCTCGGTCTGGTTATAGTTGATGATATATCTGGAGTTTTTGCAGTCACAATTTCTTCATATTCTGGATCTGGGTATGCTAACTTTGACCAAGATTCTGTGTCAGGAACATCTTCAATAGTATAGCCTAAAATCTCAGTAAATTTTGGATTTACATAGAGATTTCGATCATCATTATCAGAAATTGCAATAGGCATAGGTAATCGATCAAAAACTCGTTGAAAACGGATTTTTTCTTTTTTTTCCTTCTTTTCTTCTTCTAAATCCATAAATAATTAGACCTTTGAGATATTTTATTATATTTAATTCATTCTATGAAAATAATACCTAAAGAATTATTGGAAATATTACAAAAAATAACACAAATTATTCATTCGAGTGTAATTATTCAGTATAGAAATAATTTATTCCCATTCTTCCAACTCCTTCCTTTCAAATATGTTTGGCATGTGTTCCTTTATATTTATAATATTTTAAAACTCTTTATTCCCCTTCATTATCAGAATAATCCATTAACCGATTAAATAATATGAAGAAGAGTATATAGAAATAGAAGTTTCCATTGACTAAATAACAGAACAGAATAAAAATTGGGAGAAAAATATATGAAGTAATATTAAAAAATCTAATTGCTTTTTTGTGGTTCACAAATGAAATAGATAGATCAGACAATTAAAATTTTTTTGAGATTGTATTAGGACCTACTACATTCCTAAGTCCATGTGTATTATTTTACAGCAAATCTAATTCAAACTGCGGTTTTTTTTTAAAATTCATATAATAATATTAGTACATATGTCGAATGATAAATTTCGCTAATATTTATTTTACGCTAAAATTTTTTAAAGAATATTATCTCTATTAAGAATATGTCCAAAAATAGCTACATAGAACGATCATTAAACTCTTATTTTATTGATAAGTTTTTAAACGGATTTAAACTACTCTTTGAAAAAACCTATTTACCCTTCAGTATTGTGCTTTTTTCTGTTTTGGGGTTAAATATTGGTACCATGTTTTTATATTTTCAAGATGTTTCATGGATGACATTAGATCTTGTAAATGATTTTCTTTTATTAGGTTACTTGATTGCTGGAAGCATAGTAATCTTTGGTTTAATCTCTGCAGTATGGAAAAATCATATTTTTCAAACAATTTTTGTATTTGTTGGAATATTGCTCAGTATAATACTAGTATTTGTCTTTAATCCAGACCCAGATTTAGTGGTGTTTCAAGTTATGAAGATTGGATTCTTGGTTTCTTGGATATTGATATCATCTCTATCAATGTTCTTTATTATATTCTATTTCTTTACTAGTATTTCAGGAAAAATTGTTGTTGCAGGAAAATCGGATGAGCACATTTTTCTAGGTGGAATTATTCGTATTGTTTCCATTGGAACTATAGGAATTTCAATAGTAATCATATTTAAAAATCTCCAATCAATTAATGCAATAGTTCTTGGGGTAATGGGAATTATAGTTGCATTAATCATTCTAATTTATGGATGGACCGTAGATCTTAATGGCACCACAACTAATTTCATCAGCATTATGGGTTGCTTTAATTTTTATATAACTTATAAACTTTCAGCATCAATATCTCCTTCAGAAACAGTTAGTAATGTTTTTACAGAAATTTTGATTTTAATTTTAACAGCTCTCTATTATATTCAAAGTAAAGTGAGTAAAGTTGAAAACATAAAAACATCCCAATTTGAAAAGAAAAAAGATGGTAGGAAAGTATTTTTCCAAAAAAAATTAATACTCTCAGCGTTTACTAAACAAATATTTGGAGATCTCTCACTAATCCTATTAACAATTGGTATGGCGTTAGGTTATTCCCTTATCCTACTTTCTGTCCTAATTGACAATTCACTACCACTTGTTGATGAAATAAGTGCTTTAACAGTAGATATTGGTATACCTCTTGCTAGTCATCGTATTTCTGCTTTTATTTTAATGACTATATTTCTAATTTCTTTTATAACTTTTCAATTTTCGGAGAGATTTAGAAAATTAGCCACCAACAACTATGATTTTAAGCAAGGTCTCAAAGTTATTGGGGATAGAATGTCTGCATGGAAAAGTAGAGTTAAAAAAAGGTTTAGCTTACGAAAATCTTCGAAAAATGAAGAAGAAAATGATGAAGAATCTGAAGATTAGAATAGTTTTCCAAAGAAATTAGAAATATCAAATATGAAACTTTTTTTTGCTCCACAATTTTGGCACTGGCAATCCAATTTATCATAAGGTTTGTTTTCCTCAAAAATTAAAGATTGGAGATCTAACTTAAGGGATCCTTTAGATTCACATTGAACACAAGAAATTTGCTGAATATACCTGTATTCTTCTTCTACACTATCAACACTTATAGCTGAATTAGAATCAATCTTCATAATATTACATTATCATGGTGAACTATTTAAAATTTTATAAATCTTGGTGTTCTGATATAAGAAAAATCTCTACCTCTTGTTTCGTTCCCGAATCTATTATTTTTTTATTTTTTCGTGAAGCAGTATAATCGCTTCTTCTCTGGCTTTTAAAATGATCTTAATCGAAATCCCAGCTAAATCCAGAGACGGAAGTAATTTTTCTTCTAATGCCCGTCTATAGAGCAAATATTCATCTTTGCGGCTGATAAATGGTTCAACTTGTTCATTATGTAAGAATTCTTCAATGGAGGTCTCTTTGCCATTGAAATTCCCTTCAGTTAAATCAAATCGGAGATTATTATAAACTAAAA